>NZ_JBIUWM010000039.1:0-59043 GCF_044743445.1 Pseudomonas sp. NPDC087615
CATGCCGGCCGGTGCCGAAGAAGGCATCAAGAAAGGCATGTACCTGCTCGAAGAAGACACCCGCGAAGCGGCACACCACGTACAGCTGATGGGCTCCGGCACCATCCTGCGTGAAGTGCGTGAAGCGGCGAAGATTCTGCGTGAAGAGTTCAACGTCGGCGCCGACGTGTGGAGCGTCACCAGCTTCAACGAACTGCGTCGCGACGGCCTGGCCGTAGAGCGCAGCAACCGTCTGAAGCCTGGCCAGAAGCCTAAGCAGAGCTACGTTGAAGAGTGCCTGAGCGGCCGTAAAGGTCCGGTTATCGCCTCTACCGACTACATGAAGCTGTTCGCCGAGCAGATCCGTCAGTGGGTACCGTCCAAGGAATTCAAAGTCCTGGGCACCGACGGTTTCGGCCGCAGCGACAGCCGCAAGAAACTGCGTCATTTCTTCGAAGTCGACCGTCATTTCGTGGTGCTGGCAGCCCTGGAAGCACTGGCTGACCGTGGCGATATCGAACCTAAGGTCGTGGCTGAAGCCATCACCAAGTTCGGCATCGACCCGGAAAAACGCAACCCACTGGACTGCTGAGGAGAAACTCTGTGAGCGAACTCATTCGCGTACCTGACATCGGCAGCGGTGAAGGTGAAGTAATTGAACTGTTTGTGAAGGTCGGCGACCGCATCGAAGCCGACCAGAGCATCCTGACTCTGGAATCGGACAAGGCCAGCATGGAAGTGCCGGCCCCGAAGGCTGGCGTCATCAAAAGCCTGAAAGTGAAGCTGGGCGACCGCCTGAAAGAAGGCGACGAACTGCTTGAGCTGGAAGTCGAGGGCGCCGCGCAAGCGGCCCCTGCGCCTGCCGCCGCGCCTGCTGCCAAAGCCGAAGAAAAACCGGCCGCCGCACCTGCTGCTGCCGCGCCAGCCGCTGCCCCTGCTGCCCCTGCTGCCGCTTCGGTTCAGCAAGTGCACGTGCCGGACATCGGTTCGTCGGGCAAGGCCCAGATCATCGAGATTCAGGTCAAGGTCGGCGACACCGTCGAGGCTGATCAATCGTTGATCACCCTGGAGTCCGACAAGGCCAGCATGGAAATCCCGTCGCCTGCTGCGGGCGTGGTCAAGGCCATCAGCGTCAAGCTCAACGACGAAGTCGGCACGGGCGACCTGATTCTGGATCTGGAAGTGGCAGGTGCTGCGGCACCGGCTGCAGCCGCTCCAGCTCAGGCCGCTGCGCCAGCCGCTGCTGCTGCGCCGGCTCCTGCTGCCGCTCCAGCGGCACCTGTAGCCGACAGCGTTCAGGACATCCACGTTCCGGACATCGGCTCGGCCGGTAAGGCCAAGATCATCGAAGTGTTGGTCAAGGCTGGCGACACCGTCGAGGCTGATCAATCGCTGATCACTCTGGAATCCGACAAGGCGAGCATGGAAATTCCATCGCCTGCTGCTGGCGTGGTGGAAAGCGTTTCCATCAAGCTGGACGACGAAGTCGGCACCGGCGACCTGATCCTCAAGCTGAAAGTCAAAGGCGCGGCCCCTGCTGCTGCCCCGGCTCCAGCCGCTGCTGCGCCAAGTGCTCCTGCGCCTGCCGCTGCTGCTCCGGCAGCCGCTGCACCTGCTGCTGCCGCGCCGGTTGCGGCGCCGGCCAAGCCGGGCGCCAAAGTGCACGCCGGCCCTGCCGTGCGTCAACTGGCCCGTGAGTTCGGTGTTGAACTGAACGCTGTCGGCGCCAGCGGTCCACACGGTCGCATCCTCAAAGAAGACGTGCAGGTTTACGTCAAAGCGATGATGCAGAAGGCCAAGGAAGCACCGGCCGCTGCTGCTGGCGCAACCGGTGGCGCAGGCATCCCGCCGATTCCGGTCGTCGACTTCAGCCGTTTCGGCGAAATCGAAGAAGTGCCGATGACTCGCCTGATGCAGATCGGCGCGTCGAGCCTGCACCGCAGCTGGCTGAACATCCCGCACGTGACTCAATTCGACTCGGCTGATATCACCGAGCTGGAAGCGTTCCGCGTTGCCCAGAAAGCCGTTGCAGAGAAGGCTGGCGTCAAGCTGACCATCCTGCCGCTGCTGCTCAAGTCATGCGCGCACATGCTCAAGGAACTGCCGGACTTCAACAGTTCGCTGGCGCCAAGCGGCAAAGCGATCATCCGCAAGAAATACGTGAACATCGGCTTCGCCGTCGACACCCCGGATGGCCTGCTGGTACCGGTCATCAAGAACGTCGACCAGAAGAGCCTGTTGCAACTGGCCGCCGAAGCCGCTGCGCTGGCCGCCAAGGCCCGCGACAAGAAGCTCACCGCTGACGACATGCAAGGCGCCTGCTTCACCATTTCCAGCCTCGGCCACATTGGCGGCACCGGCTTCACGCCGATCGTCAACGCGCCGGAAGTGGCGATCCTCGGTGTTTCCAAGGCAACCATCCAGCCAGTCTGGGACGGCAAAGCCTTCCAGCCGAAACTGATGCTGCCACTGTCGCTGTCCTACGATCACCGTGTGATCAACGGCGCCGCCGCTGCACGCTTCACCCAGCGTCTGGGCAGCCTGCTGGCGGACATCCGCACCATCCTGCTGTAATCCCAAGCGGCCCTCCGGTAACGGAGGGCCGCTTGTGCTTCACGTTTTCGAGCGCCACACGCTCGCACCTCAACCCCGTCAGTTTGACGGGGCTTTTTTTTGTCTCGCGAAAACCATGCTGCGGTTTTTTCCCACAGGTTGTACTGACATCAGCTACGACCACCGTCCACTTCGCGACGATATTTTTGTCCCCTACATAACTAGTCTTGATACAGCAAAGTTAATTAAAAATTCTTGCCTTAGTTATTCCCAATCAAACGTTAATTCGAATGGATTCGAACATGTTCAAACCGACTATCGGCCCACTCATCGGCCACATCACAACTAACCATGCGCGAATCCTTATTCGCGGCGACTATCAAAGCAATGCAGCAGTATTTGCTGCAATCCGTTACCGCAGTTCCGGATCACAACACTGGTCAAAAGGCACATTCGCCAAGTTAAGCGCGCTACGCGACATGATGGAAGTACTGACACTCAACAACTTGAGTACTGATACCGAGTATGAGTACCAGGCGGTATGGTTCAGCCCGATGAATCCCGTGCATACCGTCCACAGTGTGGCGGAGTTGCCGCTGCAGTGGCCGAGGGAGATTTACCGGTTTCGCACCCGCTCCAGCAAGGCCTTGCAACCTCGTGCTTACATCGTCGGCTCATGCCGCTACCTGCGCATGACAGCAGGTATCGCATCGCTGCCCCATTTAGGCGACCGGATCTTTGCATCTATAAACCAGTTGATCGAAGGCGCACAGCCGCCGATCAGTGCAACGCTCATGACGGGAGACCAAATCTATGTCGATGACCTGAACCTGATTGCACCGGATCGGGAATATAAAGATATTCTTGCAAAGTACCGCGCAGCGTTTTCACAACCCAACATACAACGACTGATGTCAACTACTTCGACCTACATGATTCTTGATGATCATGAGATCGAAGACAACTGGCCGGCAAACGCCGGTAAATCCGATCACGAGTTGTATCGCAATGCCATGGCCGCTTATGAGTTGTATCAAGTCAGTCACAGCCCGGCACACTCACTCACAACGAGTGGTCAAGTTGATCGTTCAACGCTTAAGCATTATTGGTATCAATTCAGCGACGGCGATATCGAGTGGTTTGTGACCGACAGTCGCACTCGCCGCAACGTGTCAGCCAGTGACCGCCGCATTCTCGATGAGGCGCAAGAGCAAGCATTGCTTAAATGGCTGATCAACAGCCCGGCACGGGTCAAGTTCGTGGTCACCAGCGTCATGTTCTACCCGGATCGCAAGCTTCACGGCGATGACGCCTGGAAAGCCTTTCCGGAACAGCGTCTGCGCCTGCTCGAAACCATCCGCACCCGACAGATCAAGAATGTCGTGTTCGTTTCTGGCGACGTACACGGCTCACTGACGTCGCGCCTGACACACAGCCAAGACCCGGACTTTGAAGTCCACACCATCGTTTCCTCGCCGCTGTGCAACAGCAAACTCTTGCCGTACGCCAAGGCGTCCACCTTCATCCTTGATCAGCCGTTGGTGCGCACGGCGGCGGGCGACTATATGCATGAATTGACCAGCGAGGTGGTCAGCAAGGACAACTTCGCCCACCTGGTGGTCGAGACTGATCAAATTTTGGTCAATTACCACGATCGCGACGGCAAAAAGCTGCAAACCATCAGCCTGAAACTGCGCTGAAACGCAAAAAAACGCAGTCTTCGGCAGCGCCTGCATAAGTTTCAACCCCCTGTAGGCACTGCCGCAAGCTGCGATCTTTGGCTCTTTTATCGCACCCACTGCAGAAATGCTCCGAGCAGCCGACACATTCTTATAGCACTTGGCCTTCATCACTCTTGTCAGTCAGTGCCGCAATGATGCAACCTTGCCGCAGGCAACAGTAAAGAGGGCGAGAGCCCGGCGCGTTCAGCATATTTCCAAGCGAGTTTCCTTCATGAAGAGCCAACCCGATGCCGCCAGCCGTATGGTGGCCGAGGTAGTGACACAGTTGCCTGTGCCCTCCCGGCTCGGCATGCTGCGTTTCGAGCGCTTGAATGAAGCCAGTTGGGCGATGCTGTTTCTTGATCCCAACTGCGAACGCCAGTTCGGTCAACCGGCCGTCGAACTCTGCGCACTGGTTGGCTCGCCTTACGCCAGCCTGATGGAGCCCGAAGCGCGTTATCAACTGCATGACGCGATCCAGCAGCAACTCAGCACGGGGCCGCACTATCTGGTGCGCTACACGTTGCACACCATGGCAGGCGTGTTGAGCATCCTCGAACTCGGCGAGGCGTATAAACAGCACAACCGTCATCTGCTGCGCGGCTATCTGCTGGCGGTTGATAACGTCTTTGACGATGCGCCGCCACTGCCCTCCGTTGACCTCGAAACCCAGAATTCCCGCCTGCAAATCGCTCTTGAACTGAACCAGCGCGCCCAGCAGGAACAACTGCAACATCTCGAACGCGTACGTGCCCAGCAAGATTTGATTCTGCTGCTCACCCGCCAACGCTACAGCTCGCACAACTCGCTGCAGGAAGCTGCCGAACTGATCACCCGCTGTGCCTGCGATATCTACGAAATCGACTGCGCCAGCCTGTGGAACCTCGACGGCCAGCAACTGGTGCCGATCTCGGCTTACCACCGCGCGACGCAGGAGTACATCCTGCCCGACGTGATCGACGTCAGCAGCTTCCCCGACTATATGGAGGCGCTGCACAGTAGCCGCGCCATTGACGCCCACAACGCGATGCGCGACCCGCGCACCCGCGAAATGGCCGAGGCCCTGCGCCCGCGTGACGTCAATGCCATGCTCGACGCCAGCATCCGCGTCGACGGCCAAGTAGTCGGCGTGTTGTGTCTGGAACAGACCGGTGTCACCCGCGCCTGGCAGTCCGACGAGATTGCCTTCGCCGGTGAGTTGGCCGACCAGTTCGCACAAGTGATCAACAACCACAATCGCCGCACCGCCACCAGCGCCCTGCACCTGTTCCAGCGTGCGGTCGAGCAAAGTGCCAACGCTTTTTTGCTGGTCAACTGCGACGGCGTGGTCGAGTACGTCAACCCCAGCTTCACCGCCATCACCCAGTACACCACCGAGGAAGTCCACGGCCAGCGTCTCTCGGAACTGCCGGCCCTGGAAAACCTCAGCGAGCTGCTGTTCGACGCGCCCTCGGCGCTGGCCAAGAGCAACAGCTGGCAGGGCGAATTCAAGAGCCGCCGCAAAAACCTCGAACCGTACTGGGGCCAGTTGTCGATCTCCAAGGTTTACGGCGACAACCGTGAGCTGACCCATTACATCGGCATCTACGAAGACATCACCCAGACCAAATTGGCGCAGCAACGCATCGAGCGTTTGGCGTACACCGACAACCTGACCAACCTCGGCAACCGGCCTGCATTTATTCGCAATCTGGACGAGCGCTTCGCCCGGGATAGCGACACCCCGATCAGCCTGCTGCTGGTGGACATCGACAATTTCAAACGGATCAACGACAGCCTCGGCCATCAGACCGGCGACAAACTGCTGATCAGCCTCGCCCGCCGTCTGCGCAACAGCCTGAGCCCGAGCGGCAGCCTCGCCCGTTTCGCCAGTAACGAATTCGCTGTGTTGCTCGACAACACCGACCTTGAGGCCGGCCAACAGATCGCCAGCCAGTTGCTGATGACCCTCGACAAACCGATGTTCGTCGACAACCAATTGATCAGCGTCACCGGCTCCGTAGGCCTGGCCTGCGCGCCGCTGCACGGCCGTGATCCACAAACCCTGATGCGTAACGCCGGTTTGGCCCTGCACAAAGCCAAGGCCAACGGCAAACATCAGGTGCAAGTCTTCACCGAGGCGCTGAATGCCGAGGCCAGTTACAAATTGTTCGTTGAGAACAACCTGCGCCGCGCCCTGACCCAGAATGAACTGGACGTGTTCTACCAGCCAAAACTGTGCTTGCGCAGTGGTCGCCTGCTGGGCATGGAAGCGCTGCTGCGCTGGAATCACCCGGAACGCGGAATGATTCGCCCGGACCAGTTCATCAGTGTCGCCGAAGAAACCGGCCTGATCATTCCGATCGGCAAATGGATCGCCCGTCAGGCCTGTCGCATGAGCAAAGCCCTGACAGCCGCCGGCATGGGCAATCTGCAAGTGGCGATCAATCTGTCGCCCAAGCAGTTCTCCGACCCTGACCTGGTCTCCTCCATCGCCAACATCCTCAAGGAAGAAGCGCTGCCGGCCAATCTGCTCGAACTGGAACTGACCGAAGGCCTGCTGCTCGAAGCCACCGAAGACACGCACTTGCAACTCGATCAGCTCAAGCGCCTGGGTCTGACCCTGGCCATGGACGACTTCGGCACCGGTTACTCGTCGCTCAGCTACCTGAAAAAATTCCCGATCGATGTCATCAAGATCGATCGCAGCTTCATCCACGAAATCCCCGACAACCAGGACGACATGGAAATCACCTCCGCGGTGATCGCCATGGCCCACAACCTGAAACTCAAAGTCGTGGCCGAAGGTATCGAGACAGCCGAACAACTGGCGTTCCTGCGTCGTCATCGCTGCGATGTCGGCCAAGGCTACCTGTTCGACCGGCCGATCCCGGGCGCCGAGCTGATACAGGCCCTCAAACGCTACCCACGCGGCCCGCTCTGCCTTTAACCCCTCCCCCGTGAGAAAGCCGCACATTTTGACTAGTGATTAACTGGGCATCATTGGGCACACTGGCGGTCTGACTTTTTACATCCCATCCTGACTGAGAGGAACGATCATGGTTCTGCGCTCGGAAATTCTGGTGAACAAAAACGTGCTCCCGACTAAAGATCAAGCTCTGCCCGGCCGCGAAACCGCGATGACCCTGCCGGAAAAACACTTCGTCTTCGAAGAAACCCCGCTGCTTGGCCCGTTTTTCCAGGACGTCGATTTTGCGATTTTCGGTCTGGGTTGCTTCTGGGGCGCCGAACGCCGCTTCTGGCAGCGTGAAGGCGTGGTCAGCACCGTGGTCGGTTACGCCGGCGGTTTCACGCCGAACCCGACTTACGAAGAAGTCTGCTCAGGCCTGACCGGCCACGCTGAAGTGGTGCTGGTGGTGTATGACAAGGCCAAGGTCAGCTACGAAGAGCTGCTGGCGATGTTCTGGGAACTGCACAACCCGACGCAGGGCATGCGTCAGGGCAACGACATCGGCACCCAGTACCGCTCGGTGATCTACGCGACCAGCCCTGCACATCTGGAAGCGGCGCTGAAGAGCAAGGCGACCTATCAGGCTGAGCTGTCGAAGGCGGGCCTGGGTGAAATCAGCACCGAGATCGAACAGGCACCGACCGTGTACTTCGCCGAGGCGTATCACCAGCAGTATCTGGCGAAAAATCCGGAAGGTTACTGCGGGATTGGCGGCACCGGCGTGTGCATGCCACCGAGCCTGGCGGGTAATTAAACCCCTTTGCTGATCGTTCCCACGCTACGCGTGGGAACGATCACTCAGTGATCAGCTCTCGGCAATCAACCAATCCATCTGCCACCCACCCTGGGTCTGGCCCAATTTCTTGGACAGCCACGGCAGCAACTCACGCAACTCTTCCTCCAGCCCCCACGGCGGATTGGCAATCGCCATCCCGGAGCCGTTCAGGCTGTTCGGCGTGTCCAGCGGATGCACCAGCAACTCCACGCGCAGCAACTTCGGCGCACCGGTGCCAGCCAAGTCCTGATAGAAACGGCGCAACGCGCGCTGATCCTTCACCGGATACCAGATCGCCGCCACGGTTTGGCGCATCCGGCCAATCGCCTCTTTCATCGATGCCGCACACCGCTGCATTTCATCGAGCTGTTCGAACGGCGGGTCAATCAACATCACCGCACGCTTCTCCTGCACAGGCAACATCGCCCGCGCCACATGCCAGCCCTCGCCCAGATGAACTTTCACCCGACGATCGCCGGCCATGTTGTCCTTGAGCAGCACGCCGTCTTGCGGGTGCTTCTCGTTGAGCATCAGCCGATCCTGCGGGCGGGTCAGACGTCGCGCCAGCTCCGGCGAGCCCGGGTAATAGCGCAACTGGCCATCCGGGTTCATCGCGTGCAGCACCTTCATGTAATCGGCGGTCAGCGCCGGCAAGTCGGGCTGATCCCACAACCGCGCGATGCCTTCCAGGTACTCGCCGGTGCGATTGGCCTGATCGCCCTGCAAGTCATACAGACCGATGCCGGCGTGGCTGTCGAGATAGGCAAACGGCTGCTCCTTGCGCGACATCAGGGCGATGAGGCGGGTCAAGGTCAGGTGTTTGAACACATCGGCGTGATTGCCGGCATGGAAGGCGTGACGATAATTCATGGCTGCTCCTGCGAAGGGCGCAAAGTTTACCTTTTACCGGCCGGCAAGTCAGGGGTTGGCGGCCGAGCGGCCTCTTACATGTTAAGAATCTGACCCACCCCCCTCGCCACAGGTCATTTATCTCGCTTAACTGGCAGGTACTCGCCGACAGGAAGTCCACCCCATGCGTCACCCGATCTTTTTCTCTCTGTGCCTGATCGGCTCAATGCACGCTGTTTCGGGCGAAAACCACATTGCGCAGGCCCGCCAAATGCTCAAGAACTACGGTTTGAGTCACTGCATCCTGAAGCCATTCAAAGAAAATTCAGCATTGAAAAAGGACATCGGTCTGTCCGCTGGTGCTTACTCGTTCATGGGCAAAGGCATGCAATCCGTCCTGCAAAATGAAGACACGCTGCAAGCGCTGCACGATCCATATAAAGAAACCAGAAACTATGTGTATGCGGCCTACGAGCAGACACCGTCGATCAGCAAACACTCGAACAGCAATGTCGTTTTTTATGGGTGCCTGGAGGTCTACAACTCAGAGGCTTTCGACAGTTTTATCAAGACTCAGGATCGCTACATCGCAGACTGACTGCCGTACCCTCAACGTCAAAAGATCGCAGCCTTCGGCAGCGCCTACAGGGAATTCTATGAGCTGCCGAAGGCTGCGATCTTTTGATCTTGCTCCTGAAAATTCAGGAAGGCATCGCGCGCAACCGCTTGCCGATGACATCGAGGACATCACACCCATCACGTAACGGAATCACGCAGAGCTGGGCGAAGTCGCTGAGGATCATCGAGTCGCACTCGATCGAGCCGCGCATGCACAGGTTTTCCAGCACCTGGACGACCGTGCGGATGCGATGGTTGGCAGCGTCCATCAGGATGTCGGAGGGGACGTGGGTGTCGATGAACAGGGTGGGCATGTCGCTGCAATTGCCGGTGAGGGCCATGAAGCGATTGTCGGGATGGGGGATGATTTTTTCGTAGGGTGGATCGGGATGCAAAGTCGTCATTTTGTTAGCTCCATGATTGATAAACGTAAGTCGCCAACGCACCTTCCTACAGGTTTGGGTGGCAGCTGTGCGCAAGAGTAGGAACCGAGCAATCATGGACCTCGGTCACGCCGAAGCGTGTCCCACGCACAGCCGCCGCGAACGATCTTACGGACTTGAATCAAGTGCCGCAAAAATCCAACGAACTGTAACGTCATGAAAGCGAGGGTTCCTACACCCTGCCACCACTCTCGCAGTGACAACGAAAAGACTATCCCTGCAACCCATCGCCCACCAGTTCATGAAAACCGCCGCAACTCGAAGGAAACGTCCGAAGCCTTCGCCCGGAAATGTCACTCCGACTCTGCCAGCAAATACGCCAACAACGCCGATTGCGACGATTCTTCCGACGTTGAACGCTGAAAAAACTGCCCGATCTTGCAGCGCAAAACCGCCTCGGGAAATGCCTCGAACAATGCGGGATGCTCCTCGCTCAGCCACTGCACGGCGTTGCCCACCCGGACGTCATTCCCCGCCGAAGCCAACACCGAGTCAGGCACCGTCCACCAAGGAAACACACGCCCCGAAACCTGCGCCCGCCCCCCGATGTCCAAGGCCTGACCATTGATCAGTCCGCGTGAAATCATCGGCAAAAGCTGCGCCGCATCCACTGCATCGGACTGCAAGATCGGCAACAAAAACCGCCCATCCCAAAACCGAAAAAACACCGTTTTACCGCTCGGCATCAGCACCTGAGTCAGGCTGCGAAAATGCTCGACCACCACTTCCAGGCTCGCCGAAGACACCGCCAACCAGCCCCAGTCACGGGACTCGGTAGTCGCCACCCAATCCAGAAACTCACTGTCCGCCGCGACAATTCCCACATAGGGCATCACCGCGTCCCACTCGGCGTAAATCGTGTCCGCCCAGATCGGGCTCGATGTCACCGGCGGCGGCTTGGCATCACTGGCATTGCTGAAGATCGCGAACAACTGCTCTGCCGGTTTCAGCGGTTCACGCGCCAACCATGCGCGCGGCTCAAGCAAGTCAGGCTGCACAGACACCGTCCTTGCAGCGCTCGCACTCTTCGCAGAACGGCGCATCGCCTTTAAAACTCATGATTTGCGCGGCCGTCAGCATTGCCGCCGGCGCCGCCGCCAATGTATCCGGCAACCCCGGCACACTCGGCGCCGCACTCATCGCCGCCATCGGCGCGCCACCCACAACAATCGGTACGCTGCTGAAAATCCCGCCGGGGCCGATGTTGATCCACTTCCCGCCCGCCTGAATCGTCGCGCTCGCGCCGCCGTCGATCACCACTTGCTGGCCGGCGCTGACGTGGAATTGCGCACTGGCGCTGGTCGCCTGACTGCTCACGCGGATATGCCGATCACCCACCACCGTCAGATGATCGTCCTGCTTCACCTCGGTCTGGCGCTGGCCGTGGGTGATGCGTTGTTCATCGGCCTTAAGCTCATGTTTGGCGGTGCCGGTGACGACGATGCTGCGCTGGTTGTCGACCTGCACCTGCTGATCGTGCAGCACATGCTGCGTCCAGTTGCGCTGGGCGCGCAGGTAGATTTCCTCGGCGCCTTTTTTATCCTCGATGCGCAGTTCGTTGTAGCCCCCGCCACCGGGGCTGCTCTGGCTACGGAAGAGGCTGCGGGTTTTCTCGGCCGGCAGGTCCAGCGGTACCGGGGTGGCGGCGTTTGGCAGGCAACCCATTACCAACGGTTTATCGGCATCGGCATCGATGAACCCGACCAGCACTTCCATGCCGACTCTTGGGATCAGCACACTGCCGTAGCCGTCGTGCGCCCAACCCGTGGCGACCCGCAGCCAGCAACTGGAATGTTCGTTGAACTCGCCGTCACGGTCCCAGGCCAGTTGCACCTTGACCCGACCGTATTCGTCGCAATGTATTTCGCTGTCCTGAGGCCCGGTGACGACGGCTGGTTGATACCCGCGCACCTGCGGCTTCGCCCCCAAGGCTGGGCGAAAGAACACGTCCCACGGTGTGGCGAGAAAGGTATTACGGTAACCCTGGAACTCTTCCCCATCACTGTTCACCGATTCCTCCAGCACTTGCGGCTGTCGGCCACGGTGTTCAATGGCCGTCAGCAACCAGAGATCGTTCCAGTCCTGACGCGGATGCTCGGTAAGTTGCAGGAAATGTCCGCTAACCAGTGCCGACTCATCGCTGATGCCTTCGGCCTGACGGTAATCGGCGGCATGCCGCTCAAGTGCACGTTGAGCCAGGTGTTTGCCGGTTTCCCGATCATCGAATTGTCCGGGAAAGTGATAATCCTCCAGCACCGGGCGCTGCTCGCCGTCGATGCGGCTTTCCAGTTGCAGGCGCGGCTTTTCAAAGTTGTAGTCGCGCCGGGTGACTACGCTGGTACGGGTTTCCACGCGAACGTTGAAACGCTTGATCGCTGGCCCTCCGCCCGCCATGCCACTTCCCGGCAAATACAGCTTCGGTTGCGCCAATCGCGGGAACACGGTTTGATCATCGCCGAACACCAGCAAGTGGCCTTCGGGACTGTGCTGAAAGTGGTAATGAATACCGACTTCCGCACACAGGCGCTGGATGAACGCCAGATCGCTCTCGGCGTACTGCACGCAATATTCACGCTGCGGGTAGTCGCTGGCGAGGTGAAACTCAAAGGCATCGCGCAGAATCGCGTGATCCTTAAGGATCTGCGCCACGATCTGCGGCACGGTCTGATGCTGGAATATCCGCTGATTGATCCGCTGCCCAAGGTATGTCAGACGCGGGACAAGGCTTACGTGATAGCGCGTCAGACGTTTCCCGGAGTCGCCCTGCCCAACCTGATAAATCTGACCATGGACGCCGGAACCGTCTGCATCAAAACTCAGAAACGCCTGACAGTGCAGCAGGCTTTCCAGGTCCAGATCCGGCCGCTCGCTGACCAGTTCCAGTTCAAAACGAAAGGGTTGGCTGATGGCTTCCTTGCCCGTGAACTCAAGAACCTTGAGGTCATGCTGGGCGCCTTCGAGGGTCAACGTGAAACGCGGTTGATTGGCAGGCGCGAACATCCGATGTCTCTCTGCAGAATGAGGGCGGGCGATTCTGCATCAGGGGCAAGGGGTGCTGAGCGGGTGACGGGAAAATCAGATTCCCCCTACTTTTACTGTCGAATAATCCTCCGAAAGTCGACGCATCCGACTACAGACACAGCCCTCAAAACCACCACGACCCCCTATAAGAGTGAGCCTGCTCGCTCCTATAGGGGGTCGTGGTGAATCAGAGATAGTGCAGGCACAAAAAAACGGCCCGCCTCTTGTAGGAGACGGGCCGTTTTCTGTGAGCCTCAGCTCAGTACAATCACTTGTTCAGGTGGAAATCTTTTTCCGCCGCTTCGAAGCGCTGCACCATGCCTTTGGTTGGCTCGCCCAGTTTGCTGACGATGAAGATAGCCAGGCTGGCGAAGATGAAGCCCGGGATGATTTCGTACAGACCCATCAGCTCGAAATGCTTCCAGACCACCACGGTGATCGCGCCGACCAGGATACCGGCCAGTGCGCCGTCGCGGGTCATGCCTTTCCAGATCACCGAGATCAGTACAACCGGACCAAACGCGGCACCGAAACCGGCCCAGGCGTAGGACACCAGACCCAGTACACGGTTATCCGGATTGGACGCCAGACCGATAGCGATCAGTGCGACCAACAGCACCATGGTGCGACCGACCCAGACCAGTTCGGTTTGCGAAGCGGATTTGCGCACGAAGGTTTTGTAGAAGTCTTCCGTCAGAGAACTGGAGCACACCAGCAACTGGCAGCTCAGGGTACTCATCACTGCCGCCAGGATCGCCGACAGCAGGACACCGGCAACCCATGGGTTGAACAGGATCTTGGTCAGTTCGATGAACACACGCTCAGGGTTTTCGGTGACTGCGCCTGCCATTTCCGGGTGCGCCGAGAAGTAAGCGATACCGAAGAAACCAACAGCCACGGTGCCAGCCAGGCACAGGATCATCCAGGTCATGGAGATGCGGCGAGCCTTGGCAATCGATTTCACCGAATCAGCGGCCATGAAACGCGCGAGGATGTGAGGCTGACCGAAGTAGCCCAAACCCCAGCCCATCAACGAGATGATGCCGATGAAAGTGGTGCCCTTGAGCATGTCGAAGTTGCTTGGGTCCTTGGCTTCGATGGCCAGGAACGTGGTGTCGACGCCACCGGTCGCCAGCAGCACGATGATCGGCGTGAGGATCAGAGCGAAGATCATCAGCGTGGCTTGCACGGTGTCAGTCCAGCTCACCGCGAGGAAACCGCCAATAAAGGTGTAGGCAATCGTCGCCGCAGCACCGGCCCACAGCGCCGTCTCGTAAGACATGCCGAAGGTGCTTTCGAACAGACGGGCGCCGGCCACGATGCCGGAAGCACAGTAGATGGTGAAGAACACCAGAATCACGATCGCCGAGATGATCCGCAGCAGGCCGCTTTTGTCTTCGAAGCGGCTGGCGAAGTAGTCCGGCAGGGTCAAGGCATCACCGTTGTGCTCGGTCTGCACACGCAGACGGCCGGCGACGAACAGCCAGTTCAGGTAGGCGCCGATCACCAGACCGATGGCGATCCAGCCTTCAGACAGACCGGACATGTAGATGGCGCCCGGCAGGCCCATCAGCAACCAGCCACTCATGTCGGAAGCACCGGCAGACAGGGCCGTTACGACACTGCCCAAGCTGCGGCCGCCAAGAATATAGTCAGAAAGGTTGTTGGTGGAGCGATAGGCCATCAAGCCGATCAGCACCATTGCTGCGATGTAGATCACGAACGTGATCAGGGTTGGATTGCTTACGCTCATTGAGTTACGCCCTGGCTTTGTTTTTATGTAGCAACGGTGGTGAATCGTGCACAAACGACTAAGTTTGGCAGACGATTCCGTATCCCGCGCATTTAGGACTGATGTTTCCCCAGGAAAGCCACCAGCCGGTACACCGGGTATCCCGGTTGCACCTTGGGCGCGAATGCTATGCAACAAATCAAATAAGGTGCAACCAGTTTCGACCGAATAAGTTGCACCTAGTCGGATTTATCGACAATCGCCCCGTTTTTGCTCCCTTTTGTGGCAGTCATGGCTCTTGGCTAGAAGCAAAAGCACCAAGCAGGGGCAGCACTTTCGTGCCAGAAATTAATTCCTGACGAACTGCCTGTTTTTCCGACAAAAAAAGGGTTGCACCCGGTTGCACCTCTTTCAACGCGCGGCTAATCTTGCCGCCAGCTGATGCCACGCAACTGTGGCAACCATGAGGATAAAAATATGGCTACCACCACCCTTGGGGTCAAACTCGATGACCCAACCCGCGAGCGCCTGAAGGCGGCCGCAACCTCGATTGATCGCACGCC
The DNA here is from genome assembly GCF_044743445.1 of Pseudomonas sp. NPDC087615. Taxonomy (NCBI): domain Bacteria; kingdom Pseudomonadati; phylum Pseudomonadota; class Gammaproteobacteria; order Pseudomonadales; family Pseudomonadaceae; genus Pseudomonas; species Pseudomonas sp. NPDC087615. The sequence continues at coordinate 15,205 of NZ_JBIUWM010000039.1, forward strand.
GCACTGGCTGATCAAGCAGGCAATTTTCAATTACCTGGAAAAACTCGAGGGTGGTGCAACCCTGACCGAGCTGAACGGCCTGACCGCCAAGGACGCCGATGACGCGGGCGAAGTCCACACCGATCACGCCCACCAGTGCTTCCTCGAATTCGCTGAAAGCATCCTGCCGCAATCGGTACTGCGTGCTTCGATCACCGCCGCTTACCGTCGCCCTGAGCCGGAAGTGGTGCCGATGCTGATCGAGCAGGCGCGACTGCCGGCAACGATGGCCGAAGCCACCAATAAGCTCGCCGCGACCATCGCGGAAAAACTGCGTAACCAGAAGAGTGCCGGCGGTCGTGCAGGCATTGTTCAGGGCCTGCTGCAGGAATTCTCCCTGTCGTCCCAGGAAGGTGTGGCGCTGATGTGCCTGGCCGAAGCGCTGCTGCGCATCCCGGACAAAGGCACTCGCGACGCGTTGATCCGCGACAAGATCAGCACCGGCAACTGGCATCCGCACCTGGGCAACAGCCCTTCGCTGTTCGTCAACGCGGCCACTTGGGGCCTGCTGCTGACCGGCAAGCTTGTGTCCACGCACAACGAAGCCGGCCTGACGTCGTCGCTGAGCCGCATCATCGGCAAGAGCGGCGAGCCGATGATCCGCAAGGGCGTCGACATGGCCATGCGCCTGATGGGCGAGCAGTTCGTGACCGGCGAAACCATCGCCGAAGCGTTGGCCAATGCGAGCAAGTTCGAAGCCAAGGGCTTCCGTTATTCCTACGACATGCTCGGTGAAGCCGCACTCACCGAACACGACGCGCAGAAGTACCTCGCGTCGTACGAACAAGCCATTCACTCGATCGGCAAAGCCTCCCACGGTCGTGGGATTTATGAAGGCCCGGGCATTTCCATCAAGCTGTCGGCACTGCACCCGCGTTACAGCCGTGCGCAGTACGAGCGCGTGATGGAAGAGCTGTACCCACGCCTGCTGTCGCTGACCCTGCTGGCCAAGCAATACGACATCGGCCTGAACATCGACGCCGAAGAAGCCGACCGTCTGGAACTATCGCTGGATCTGCTTGAGCGCCTGTGCTTCGAGCCGCAACTGACGGGCTGGAACGGCATTGGTTTCGTGATCCAGGCTTATCAGAAGCGTTGCCCGTATGTGATTGATTACGTGATCGATCTGGCGCGCCGCAGCCGTCATCGCCTGATGATCCGTCTGGTGAAAGGCGCGTACTGGGACAGCGAAATCAAGCGCGCTCAGGTCGAAGGCCTGGAGGGCTATCCGGTCTACACCCGCAAGGTGTACACCGACGTTTCCTACATTGCCTGCGCACGCAAACTGCTGTCGGTGCCGGAAGTCATCTACCCGCAGTTCGCCACGCACAACGCCCACACCCTGTCGGCGATTTACCACATTGCCGGTCAGAACTATTACCCGGGCCAGTACGAATTCCAGTGCCTGCACGGCATGGGCGAACCGCTCTACGAGCAGGTTGTAGGCAAAGTTTCCGAAGGCAAGCTGAACCGTCCGTGCCGCGTGTACGCGCCGGTCGGTACCCACGAAACCCTGCTGGCGTATCTGGTCCGTCGTCTGCTGGAAAACGGCGCGAACACTTCGTTCGTCAACCGCATTGCCGACCAGTCGATTTCAATTCAGGAACTGGTGGCCGATCCGGTTGCTCAGATCGAGCAAATGGCAACCGTGGAAGGTGGCTTCGGCCTGCCGCACCCACGCATCCCACTGCCGCGTGACTTGTATGGCGCCGAGCGCGCCAACTCCAGCGGCATCGACATGGCCAACGAACATCGTCTGGCGTCGCTGTCCTGCGCCCTGCTCGCGACCGCGCACAACGACTGGAAAGCAGCGCCGATGCTCGGCTGCGCTTCCAGCAACGAAACGCCGGCAGCGGTGCTGAACCCGTCGGATCACCGCGATGTGGTCGGTCATGTGCAAGAAGCCACCGTCGAAGACGTCGACAACGCGATTCAATGCGCCCTCAATGCTGCGCCGATCTGGCAGGCTACCCCGCCCGCCGAACGCGCAGCGATTCTGGAGCGTGCCGCTGACCTGATGGAAGGCGAGATCCAGCCGCTGATGGGCCTGCTGGCGCGTGAAGCCGGCAAGACCTTCGCCAACGCCATTGCCGAAGTCCGTGAAGCAGTCGACTTCCTGCGTTATTACGCGGTGCAGGCGCGCAACGATTTCAGCAACGACGCCCACCGCCCACTGGGCCCGGTGGTGTGCATCAGCCCTTGGAACTTCCCGCTGGCGATCTTCAGCGGTCAGGTCGCTGCGGCACTGGCTGCGGGTAACCCGGTCTTGGCCAAACCTGCAGAGCAAACCCCGCTGGTCGCCGCGCAAGCCGTGCGTTTGCTGCTCGAAGCCGGTATTCCGGAAGGCGTGCTGCAACTGCTGCCGGGTCGTGGTGAAACCGTCGGTGCCGGTCTGGTCGGTGACGAGCGCGTCAAAGGCGTGATGTTCACTGGCTCCACCGAAGTGGCGCGTCTGCTGCAACGCAACATCGCTGGCCGTCTCGACAGCCAGGGCCGCCCGATTCCGCTGATCGCTGAAACCGGCGGCCAGAACGCGATGATCGTCGACTCCTCGGCACTCACCGAACAAGTCGTCATTGATGTGGTGTCCTCGGCCTTCGATAGCGCCGGTCAGCGTTGCTCGGCCCTGCGTGTGCTGTGCTTGCAGGAAGATTCCGCCGATCGTGTCATCGAAATGCTCAAAGGCGCGATGGCCGAGGCTCGACTCGGCAACCCTGAGCGCCTGTCCGTGGACATCGGCCCGGTGATCGACGCCGAAGCCAAGGCTGGCATCGACAAGCACATCCAGGGCATGCGCGATAAAGGTCGTAACGTTTACCAGGTGGCGATCGCCGACACCGAAGAAGTCAAACGCGGCACCTTCGTCATGCCGACCTTGATCGAATTGGAAAGCTTCGACGAACTGCAACGCGAGATCTTCGGTCCGGTGCTGCACGTGGTTCGCTACAAGCGTAAAGAGATCGACCAGTTGATCGGCCAGATCAATGCATCCGGTTACGGCCTGACCCTCGGCGTGCACACCCGCATCGACGAGACCATCGCCAAGGTGATCGACAACGTCAACGCCGGTAACGTCTACGTCAACCGCAACATTGTCGGTGCCGTGGTCGGCGTGCAGCCGTTCGGCGGCGAAGGCTTGTCGGGTACGGGTCCGAAGGCTGGTGGCCCGCTGTATCTGTACCGCTTGCTGTCGACGCGTCCTACCGACGCCATCGAACAATCCTTCGCTCGCGGTGATGCTGTCGTCGCCCCGGACGTTCGTTTGCGCGACGCCATGAGTAAGCCGCTGACAGCCCTGAAAGCCTGGGCTGAAAGCAACAAGTACGCGCAACTGAGCACGCTGTGCGCGCAGTACGCCGCACAATCGCAGAGCGGCATCACCCGCGTTCTCGCGGGCCCGACCGGCGAGAAGAACAGCTACGCGATCCTGCCGCGCGAGCACGTGCTGTGCCTGGCGGACGTCGAAGGTGATCTGCTGACGCAATTGGCGGCGGTATTGGCTGTAGGCGGTTCAGCGGTGTGGCCGGAATCCGACATCAGTAAGGCGTTGTTCGCTCGTCTGCCGAAGGAGATTCAGGCACGAATCAACCGGGTTGCTGACTGGAACAAAGACGAGGTGGTGTTTGATGCGGTTCTGCATCATGGCCATTCCGACCAGTTGCGCAGCGTTTGCCAGCAAATCGCCAAGCGCGCCGGCGCAATTGTTGGCGTTCAGGGCCTGTCCGAGGGCGAGACCAACATTGCGCTGGAGCGTCTGGTGATTGAGCGGGCGTTGAGCGTCAACACGGCAGCGGCGGGTGGTAACGCCAGCCTGATGACTATCGGTTAACACGCTGTAATTCCAGGCAACCGCAATGCTTGCCTGGAATGTCATTCCCCTGTGGGAGCGGGCTTGCTCGCGAATGCGGAGAATCAGTCGACATCAATGTTGCCTGACCCACCGCATTCGCGAGCAAGCCCGCGCCCACATTTGATTAGTGTTGCCCTCATTCCTGCATCACCGCCATCAATCATCCTGTTCAGCCTTTATTCCCCAGCCTAGACTCGGCCCAACCCAAAATTTCAGGTAGGCCGCCATGTCCGAGACGCTGCTCAGTTCCCGCAATCTGGCTTTCGAGCTGTATGAAGTCCTTGATGCCGAGGGCCTGACCCGGCGCGAGCGCTTTGCCGAACACAATCGCGAAACCTTCGACGCCGCCATCGGTACGGCGCGCAACATCGCCGAGAAATACTTCGCGCCGCACAACCGTAAGGGCGACGAGAACGAGCCGCGCTACGAGGACGGCCAGGCGATTCTGATTCCCGAGGTGAAACCGGCGGTGGATGCCTTCCTTGAGGCTGGCTTCCTCAACGCTGCGCGCAGTTTCGACGCTGGTGGCATGCAACTGCCTACTCTGCTTTCCCAAGCGTGCTTTGCGCACTTCCAGTCGGCCAACGCGGCTTCGACTTCGTACCCGTTCCTGACCATGGGCGCGGCGAATCTGATCGAGAGCTTTGGCACCGAAGAACAGAAGCAGCGCTTCCTGCAACCGATGATCGACGGCCGTTTCTTCGGCACCATGGCCCTCACCGAGCCGCATGCGGGCTCATCGCTGTCGGATATTCGTACCCGCGCCGAACCTTCGTCCGACGGCACTTACCGCCTCAAGGGCAACAAGATCTTCATTTCCGGGGGGGATCACCCGCTGTCGGAAAACATCGTGCACATGGTGCTGGCCAAACTGCCGGACGCCCCCGCTGGCGTTAAAGGCATCTCGCTGTTTATCGTGCCCAAGTTTCTGGTCAACGATGACGGCAGCCTGGGTAAACGCAACGACGTACTGTTGGCCGGGCTGTTTCACAAGATGGGCTGGCGCGGCACGACGTCCACCGCGCTGAACTTCGGCGATAACGGTGAGTGTGTCGGCTATCTGGTGGGCAAGCCGCATCAAGGTTTGAGCTACATGTTCCAGATGATGAACGAAGCGCGGATCGGCGTCGGCATGGGCGCGGTAATGCTCGGTTACGCCGGCTATCTCTACTCGCTGGAGTACGCCCGCGAACGCCCGCAAGGTCGCGTCCCGGACAGCAAAGACCCGACCACGGCGCCGGTGGCGATCATTCAGCACGCCGATGTCAGACGCATGCTGTTGACGCAAAAATCCTACGTTGAAGGGGCTTTTGACCTCGGCCTCTACGCCGCGCGGTTGTTCGATGACACCACAACACTGGAAACCGAAATCGAGCGCAAACAGGCGCATGAGCTACTGGATTTGCTGACGCCGATCGTCAAATCCTGGCCGTCGGAGTTCTGCCTGAAGGCCAATGAACTGGCGATCCAGATCCTCGGCGGTCACGGTTACACCCGCGAATATCCAGTGGAGCAGTATTACCGTGACAACCGCTTGAACCCGATCCACGAAGGCACCCACGGCATTCAGTCGCTTGACTTGCTCGGGCGCAAACTGGCGCAGAACGGTGGCGCGGGGCTCAAGCAATTGATCCGGTTGATCGCCGACACCGCCGAACGTGCCACCGCGTACGAATCGCTAACCGCATTGCGTGAGCCGCTGGAGAAACTGGTCGCGCGCCTGCAAGTGGTGACCATTGGTTTGCTGACCGATCTGGCGCAAGGCAAGGTCAATAGCAGCCTGGCGAATTCGGCGCTGTATCTGAAAGTGTTCGGGCATACGGTGATTGGCTGGCGCTGGCTGGAGCAGGCGATTCGCGCGGAGGAAGGCCTGGCCAAAGGTAATGCGGCGGATGCTGATTTCTATAAGGGCAAGTTACAGGCGGCGCGTTATTTTCTGACGTGGGAAGTGCCGGGTTGCCACCATGAGCTGGCGTTGCTCGAGGCGCGGGATGAAACGTGTCTGGGCATGCAGGATGCCTGGTTCTGAATCATCGCCCATGCGATGTCCCGAACACACTTCAACGGTCTTCACACCTGTCAGGTTTTACAGGTGTGGAGATCGGGAACTGGAGATAGGCTGTTTTCGCCTGACATGTAGTTTGCAGTTGCCCGGCAGGTACGGACACCAACGTCCGCTTCCCTTACCTCCTCCGAGTAAACACCATGAGCGAACATGTTCTCGAAGACCAATCCGTCAAACTCTCAGGTCTTGTGACACTGGACTATTGCGTCCTTGCCGCTATCTCCCAAGCGCCTGCCCGCAGCGGTACGGTATGGACGAACAAGGACTCTAGCGAGTCCATTGTCACCAGCAAAAACCATCACCGCCTCTCGGATGAAAAGTCGCAGATCAGCCTCACTACCTCGCCCGACAATGACGCGCCGAGCGTTGAAACGACGGCGGCAGGAATGTTTGAGATCATTTGTGCTGAAGACCGGTACGAAACCACCAACCGGGTTTCTTACAAAGACTACACCCGGCTCAGCGCCAACCAATGGCGGTCGGTGGTCTATGGCGGCGCGGGGTTGAACGATGAAACAGCCGTCACCGAAATCGATCCTTATGTGAATCTCACTGAAGACCAGTTTCTACTTTCCGCCAGAATCAATGATGTTGTGAAAGATCCCCAGGCAGTGCGAATCACCGGGAAACGTTACACCCTCAGAGGCGAGCGTTATCAAGTCACCGTCATCGCTCCGAACAACAGCTATGTCAGCGTGACGGATTTCAGCAAGGACGACATGTTCCGGACCCTGGCGGTGGGTGATAGCTATGTCGTCAATCAAGACATGCGGACAGTCAAAGAGAAACGCGTTTTCTACCTGGAGACTATTGGTGGCATCGACTTTTACGGACGGGAAATTCTTCTGGCGTGAAACAACTGATCCAAGGTCACGCCGACGCGCCACATCAGGCGCGCCGGTTCTTTTGAAAAAAGGCTGAACTCAACTCAACTTGAACCCACCCATCTGTCGCGCCAGATCATCTGCCAGCTTCTGCAGCATCTGACAATCCTCACGACACGCCCGAACCTCGCCCGCCGTGGCCCGGGCCAGATCGGAAATGCCCTGTACGTTTCGGTTGATCTCTTCGGTCACCGCCGATTGCTCTTCCGTCGCTGTCGCCACCTGATGGTTCATGTCGCTGATGCGCTCGACCTGCCCGGTAATCGCGGTCAGCGAGGCCCCGGTACGCTGGCTCGACTCCACCCCGGTGCCGGTCGCTGCCTGACCGGTGCGCATCGAGGACACGGCGTTTTCCGCGCCTTGCTTGAGGTTGCCGATCATCTGCTGGATCTCGTCGGTGGATGCCTGCGTGCGGCGTGCCAAGGTACGCACTTCGTCCGCCACCACCGCAAAACCACGCCCCATGTCCCCGGCGCGCGCCGCTTCAATGGCGGCGTTGAGCGCCAGCAGGTTGGTCTGTTCGGAGACCCCGCGAATCACCGCCAGCACCGAGTCGATCGACGCCACTTGATGCGCCAGTTCTCCCACCGCGCCCGCTGCCACGCCGATTTCGTCAGACATGCTTTCTATATGCCGGATGGAGCCGCCGACCACTTCTCGCGCTTGCATGGCTTCATCGCGCGCCGTTTGCGAGGCGAGCGCTGCGTTGCCAGCGTTTTGCGCGATTTCCTGTACGGTCAGGCCCATTTCATGGACGGCAGTGGCGACCATGTCGGTCATCTCCTGCTGACGACCAGAGCGCTCGGCGGTGTTATCCACAACCTTGGCCACTTGGCCGACGGCGGTGCGCAAACGCTCACTGGTGGTCAGCACTTCGCCAATCATCCCGCGCTGGCTGTCGAGGAAGCGGTTGAAGCCGCGAGCGAGATCGCCCAGCTCATCAGCGCGACTGGAATCTAACCGGTGGGTCAAATCTCCACCACCGCTACCGATGGCTACCAGCGCGGCTGTTACCTGACGAATCGGTCGCACCAAGCCTTGGGCCAACCACACCACCAGCGCCAGGCACACCAGCGCTACCGCCAGCCCGATGCCGCCACTGAGCCACATCGCCCGCCGGGCTTCAGCGTAGATCTGCGACTGCGGCACTTCGGCCACCAACGTCCAGCCCAGATCGCGCAAAGGCAGGCTGAACGCAAGGAAGTCCTCGCCATCACGCTGGAAGCTGCTGCTGACCGCATTTTTTTGACCGAGGACTGATTGCGCCGCCGCCGCTCCGATCTGCTCCGCGAGGGTGCGTTTGCCACTGAACTGCGCCTCGGGATGGACCTGGATCAAACCGTCGGAACGCACGAGATAGACCTTGCCGTGCTCGCCGAAGCTGAAGTTGTGGATCAGCTCCGACAGCTCTTTCATGCTCAGTCCAAGTCCGGCGACGCCGACCACTTTGCCAGCCTGCTCGACCTTCAAATCGATGAACAGCGCCAATTCGCCGGTGGCGCCATCGTTGTCAATATTCAGGGTGCGCGGCTGAGTGCTGTCGAGGAAGGAATAGAACCAGGCATCGGCCGGTTTGGCGCGACTGAGGGTGCGATCCAGGCCTTTTTCGGTGATGTAATGATTGGAGTCAGTGCCGATGATTAAAGCGGTAAATGCCTTGTGTTCGGCGCGGATGCCTTCCAGATACTGCGCGAAGGCCGCTGTTTTGCTGCTGTCTTCGCCATTGGCCAGCCAGTCGCGGACCATGGAATTGCTGGCGATGTCTTTAGCGGCGGTGAGGGGTTGAACGAGGATACGTTCGATGTCGTTGCGCGTCGCTTCGATGCTCGACGGCAACGCTTGTTCGACCAGATAGCTCTGGGCGAGGCGGTTGACCACCAGGGTATAAATGCCAACCACGATCAGAATGCTGACCAGCAGGGCGGTGCCCATGCTGAGAATCAGCTGCCATTGAATACTGCGTCGCCACAACTGCATGGAGCACCCCCAAAGAATAAGTGGCCGAAACAATGCAACAGCCGTGCCGATTGTATACAACTAAACCGACAATCTATTCTTTGGTTGTGCGCAACGCCATCAGCCCTGATTGATGGTCTTGGCGATGGTGTCGACCGTGGCGCTGACTTGCTCTTGGTAACGGTCGAGTTCTTCCTGGTGCTGCTTCTTCATTTCAATCTGCTGAGAGCACAGATTCATCGCCGCCAGCACCAACAAACGATCACCGATCAGGGTCGGGTATTTGCGTTTGGTGTCTTCCAGCGTGGCCTTGAGCATCATGGCCGCGTCCAGCAGGGTCTGTTCTTCCCCGGCCGGCGCCTTGATCGAATAGTCCTCCCCAAGAATGGAGATGACTTTTACCCCTGCTGTCTGGTGGTTCATGCGCTGACGGGACCTGCGTTGACGCGATCAACCAGTGCCTGGATGCGCGCTGCGGTGGCGCCGTGCTTCTCTTCCTGCTCCATCAGGTTCAGTTGCAGGCTCTCGTTTTCATCCTTGGCCTGGGCCAGTTCCGAAGCCAGGGTCTGGTTGGTTTGCGCAAGGGTCTGGTTCTGTTGCACCAGGTCGCTGACGAGCTGTTCCAATTGGCTGAGGGATGCTTCCAACATTTTGATCTTCCAAGCGTTTTTCAAAGGGCGCGTACGATAAAGAAAAGTCACCACAGATGCCAGGGTTAAACCGGCGCAAAGCCTTGATTTTCCTGGTGGGCGACCGTTCCTGCGAGTTTAAAAGACTGTGATCTGCCGATCTGGTTCCTGCACTTCGTCGCCAGAGGGGCTGTGCGACAAATACGCACACCGGTTCAAGACTTTAGTCGCATGACCGATAAGTCATCCATACAGCAGTTTCAGCCCGCATGGATGCGGCCCTTTTCGGTATCCGCACATGTCCCTTCGCAATATGAATATCGCCCCTCGGGCCTTCACCGGTTTTGCCCTGATCGGCGGCCTGATGCTGATCCTGGGCGTGTTCGCCCTGAACCAGATGAGCAAAATCCGCGGCGCCGCCGAGGACATCACCTCCAACAGCGTGCCAAGCATCAAGAACCTCGATGAGTTCACGCAACTGACGCTGCGTCTGCGCGTGCTCTCGTACCGTTTGCTGGTGAACCGCGAACCGGACGTTCAGCAGAAAACCATGGAGTTGCTGGACACGCGCAACGCGCAGATCCGCAAGGCCCAAACAGCTTACGAGCCGTTGATCGGTAGCGCTCAGGAGCGTGCGACCTATGATCAATACGTGCAGTTGCAGGGGCAATACCGCCAGATCGAAGAGCGCATGAAAAACCTGTCGCGCAACAATCAGGTGGATGAACTGCGCAACTTGCTCAACACCGAGTTGCTGAACAACTCCGAAGCGATGAACACCGCCCTTAACACGTTGATGCAGATCAACGACAAACAGGTGCGCGACACCAACGAACAGGCGGCCGAGCAGTACGCTACGGCTTTCGACCTGGTTGTCGCCCTGCTGGTAATCGCTACCGGTCTGACCCTGCTGTTCGCTTGGCTGCTGACCACCAGCATCACCAAGCCCATTGCCAAGGTTCTGGAAGCGGCGCAAACCATCGCCGAAGGCAACCTGACCCAGCCGATCCACGTTGACGGCACCGATGAAGCCGGGCGTCTGCTGGCGGCCATGGCCAAGATGCAGTCCAAGTTGCGCGACACCCTGCAGCGGATCTCCGGTTCGGCCACGCAGTTGGCCTCCGCCGCTGAAGAGCTGAACAGTGTCACCGACGAAAGCGCTCGCGGCCTAACTCAGCAGAACAATGAAATCGAACAGGCCGCCACTGCGGTCAACGAAATGACCAGCGCGGTTGAAGAAGTTGCCCGCAACGCGGTCAGCACCTCGGAAGCCTCGAAGAACGCCACTACCTCGGCCGGCGACGGTCGTGACCTGGTGCAGGAAACCGTCAGCGCCATCGAACGCATGAGCGCCGACGTGCAGAGCACCGCGACGTTGATCGGCGACCTGGCCAACGAATCCCGTGACATCGGCAAGGTGCTGGACGTGATCCGTGGTCTGGCTGACCAGACCAACCTGCTGGCTCTGAACGCGGCGATTGAAGCGGCGCGTGCCGGTGAGGCGGGGCGTGGTTTTGCGGTAGTGGCTGATGAAGTTCGCGCCCTGGCCCATCGTACTCAGCAGTCGACCAGCGAAATCGAGCGCATGATCGGCAGCATTCAAAGCGGTACCGAACACGCCGTGGACTCGATGCGCAACAGCACCGAGCGCGCCGAATCGACGCTGAATATTGCCCGTGGTGCCGGGATGTCGCTGGACACCATCAACACCGCCATCGTCGAGATCAACGAGCGCAACCTGGTGATCGCCAGCGCCGCCGAAGAACAGGCACAAGTGGCGCGAGAAGTGGATCGCAACCTGGTGAACATCCGCGATCTGTCGGTGCAATCGGCCACCGGGGCGAATCAGACCAGTGCGGCGAGCAACGAGCTGTCGCGATTGGCGCTGGACCTGAACAACATGGTTGGGCGGTTCAGCCTTTAACAGCAAGATCGGAGCCCATGGCAGTTACTGCACTGATCGTTCCCACGCTCTGCGCGGGAACGCAGCCCGGGACGCTCCGCGCCCCAACGCGCACGCAGAGCGGCCATTGAGGCATTCCCACGCGGAGCGTGGGAACGATCTGGCATCCTCGGTGTAAAAACCTTTTTGACAGCATCACATTTCAACAGGTTAGAATCGCTGGCACGCAGACTGCATGGTCAGTTTGTGCCCGTCTTCACGCTTCTGGAGTACTGCCTTTGAATGCGACGACCATCAACAGCCTGTTCTTGATCGGCGCGTTGCTGGTAGGTGCGAGCATTCTTGTCAGCTCACTGTCTTCGCGTCTCGGCATCCCGATTCTGGTCATTATTCTCGCGGTCGGCATGACTGCTGGGGTCGATGGCGCCGGGATCATTTTCGATAACTACCCGACGGCCTATCTGGTCGGCAACCTCGCACTGGCGGTGATCCTGCTCGACGGCGGCTTGCGCACACGGGTTTCAAGTTTCCGCGTGGCGTTATGGCCGGCGCTGTCGCTGGCCACGGTCGGGGTGCTGATCACCACCGGGCTGACCGGCATGGCGGCTGCATGGCTGTTCGATCTGAACCTGATCCAGGGCTTGCTGATCGGCGCCATCGTCGGCTCAACCGACGCCGCCGCGGTGTTCTCGCTGCTCGGCGGCAAAGGCCTGAACGAACGGGTGTCGGCCAGCCTGGAAATCGAATCCGGCAGCAACGACCCGATGGCGGTGTTTCTCACCGTCACCCTGATCGACATGCTCGCCAGCGGCCAGACCGGCTTGCACTGGAGCCTGCTGACCCACCTGATCCGCGAATTCGGTATCGGTGGCGTGATCGGTCTGGGCGGTGGCTGGCTGATGCTGCAACTGGTCAACCGGATCAACCTCGCCGCCGGCTTGTATCCGATTCTGGTGATTGCCGGAGGTCTGGCGGTGTTCGCACTGACCAACGCGCTGCACGGCAGTGGTTTTCTCGCGGTTTACCTGTGTGGCCTGGTGATCGGCAACCGCCCGGTGCGCAGTCGCCACGGCATCCTGCACATGCTCGACGGCATGGCGTGGCTGGCACAGATCGGCATGTTCCTTGTGCTGGGCTTGCTGGTGACGCCGCACGATTTGCTGCCGATTGCCCTGCCCGCTTTGGGCCTGGCGCTGTGGATGATTCTGTTCGCGCGGCCGCTGTCAGTGATCGTTGGCCTGCTGCCGTTCAAGGCGTTCCATGGCCGCGAAAAAGCGTTCATTTCCTGGGTTGGTCTGCGCGGTGCGGTGCCGATCATTCTGGCAGTGTTCCCGCTGATGGCCGGGCTGCCCCATGCGCAGCTGTACTTCAACCTCGCGTTTTTCATCGTGCTGGTCTCGCTGCTGGTGCAGGGCACGAGCCTGCCGTGGGTCGCCAAATGGCTCAAGGTCACGGTGCCGCCCGAGCCCGCGCCGATCTCTCGGTCCGCGCTGGAAGTGCATATCACCAGTGAGTGGGAGCTGTTCGTTTATAAGCTCGGTGCGGAGAAATGGTGCATCGGTTCGCCCCTGCGAGAACTGAAAATGCCCGAAGGCACGCGTATTGCCGCCCTTTTCCGTGGTCAGCAACTGCTCCATCCGTCGGGTAGTACGGTGTTGGAGGTCGATGATTTGCTCTGTGTTATCGGCCATGAACACAACTTGCCAGCCCTCGGAAAACTCTTCAGTCAGGCACCGCAACGCGGGCTCGACCTGCGTTTCTTCGGTGACTTCGTGCTCGAAGGAGACGCCCAACTTAAAGCGGTTGCCGCCCTTTATGGCTTGCCGGCCGAGGGCATCGATCCCGCCATGACCTTGGGCGCCTTCATTGCCCAGAAAGTCGGCGGTGCACCGATCGTGGGCGACCAGGTGGAGTGGAACAACACCCACTGGACCGTCGCGGTCATGGACGGGAACAAGATTGGCAAAGTGGGCGTCAGATTCCCCGAAGGAAGTCGCCCGGGCCCCGGACTCTTCCTCTAAACTGCCTCCACTATCACTTGCTTAACCGGTCTCTATGCCTACCCTGCGCTCCTTTTTTATCGCGGCCCTGCTGGGCCTGAGTCTTACCGTCGGCCCGCTTTACGCCGCCGAACCGCCGTCCAGCGAAGCCGTGCAGGCCAGCCTGGAGAAACTCGCCGACAGCAAACTGCCGGATGCCGATAAAAAGACCCTGCAAACCGTTCTGCAGAACACGCTCAACCAGCTCAACAACAAAAGTGATTACGAACAAAAACTGATCGACCTCAAGCAACAACTCGCGACCGCGCCAAAACAGACCATCGAAAACGCCCGTGAACTGACGCGTCTCAAAGCCAGCAGTGTGGTGCCGGTGGCGCAGCGTTTCCCCAAAGAGTCGATTCAGCAACTGGAACAGATCCTCACCGATCGCTCCACCCAGCAGAGCGATCTGCAAAAAGCCCTGGCCGACGCCAACAGCCTGATCATCACTGCGCAGACTCGTCCCGAGCGCGCTCAGGCAGAAATCTCCGCCAGCCAGACGCGCATTCAGCAGATCAACAACATCCTCAAGTCCGGCAAGGACAGCGGCAAAACCATCAGCGGCGAGCAACGCGACCTACTGAACGCTGAACTGGCAGCGCTGAACGCGCTGATCCCGCTGCGCCGTCAGGAACTGGCCGGCAACAGCCAGTTGCAGGATCTGGGCAATTCCCAGCACGACCTGCTCTCGGAGAAATCCGACCGCCTCGACCACGAGATTCAGGAACTGCAAACCCTGATCAACCAGAAACGACTGGCGCAGTCGCAGGAAACCGTCACCCAGCAGTCGATCGAAGCGCAGAAGGCCGGTGGCAGCAGCCTGCTCGCCAGCGAAAGCACGGCCAACCTGAAGCTCTCGGACTACTTGCTCAAAAGCACCGACCGCCTCAACGAAGTCACCCAGCAGAATCTGCAAACCAAGCAACAACTCGACACCCTGACCCAAAGCGATTCGGCTCTGGACGAGCAGATCAACGTACTCAAGGGCAGCCTGTTGCTGTCGAAGATTCTCTACAAGCAAAAACAGGCCCTGCCGCGTTTGAAGGTCGACCGCGATCTGGCGGACCAGATTGCCGACATTCGCCTGTATCAGTTCGAAGTCAGCCAACAGCGTGAGCTGCTGAGCAATCCGTCCACCTACGTCGACAACCTGCTGTCCACCCAGCCACCGGAACAAGTCACCCCGCCGTTGCGCAAAAGCCTGCTGGATCTGGCCAACACCCGCGCCGACTTGCTGGAGCGCCTGAACCGCGAACTGAGCGCGGTGCTCAACGAATCGATCACCCTGCAACTCAATCAGAAGCAACTGCTGAGCACTGCGCAAAGCCTGCGCGCGACCCTCGATGAGCAGATGTTCTGGATCCCGAGCAACAAACCGCTGGATCTGGAATGGATGCGCGGCGTGCCGGAACGCCTCAAGCGTCAGGTCGACACCCTGCCGTGGGCTTCCAGCCTGAGCGAGCTGACCGACGGCCTGACCCAGCGACCGCTGCTGTTCCTGCCGCTGGCGCTGCTGATCGGCGCGCTGCTGTTGCGCCGCAAAAACCTGTATGCGCGCCTGAACAAGGTTCACCAGGACATCGGCCACTTCAAACGCGACAGCCAGTGGCATACCCCGCAGGCGATTCTGATCAATATCCTGCTGGCGATGCCGGTGGCGCTCGGTCTGGGCCTGTGCGGCCTGGCCTTGCAGATCGATGCACGCGGACAGAACACCAACATGGGCGCGGCGTTGATACAAATGGGTCAGGCGTGGCTGGTGTTCTACACCGCTTACCGGATTCTTGCGCCGGGCGGCGTGGCGGAGTTGCACTTTCGCTGGGAAAAACCGCAGGTCGAATTCCTTCAAGGCTGGGTGCGGCGGCTGGGGCTGGTGGTCCTGGCGCTGGTGGCGGTGGTTGCCGTGGCCGAACTGCAACCGGCAGCACTGGCCGACGACGTACTTGGCATGCCGGTGGTGTTGATTTGCTACGCCCTGATGGCATGGCTGCTCAGTCGCCTGCTGATCAGCAGCCCGGCCCACGAAAACACCTCGCTGTTTCGCAAAGCCCTCGGCGTGATGTTCACCCTGCTGCCGATCGCCCTGTTCACCGCCGTGTGCTTCGGCTACTACTACACCGCACTGAAGCTCAGCGATCGCTTGATCAACACCCTCTATCTGCTGATGTTCTGGCTGGTGATCGAAGCCACCTTCGTCCGTGGCCTGGCGGTTGCAGCAAGGCGTCTGGCTTACCAGCGCGCCTTGGCCAAACGCCAGGCCGCAAAAGAAGCCGGTGAAGGCGAAGCGGTGATTGAAGAACCGACCCTGGACATCGAAAAGGTCAACGAACAGTCGCTGCGCCTGATCCGTCTGGCGCTGCTGGGCGGTTTCATCGCCGCACTGTACTGGGTCTGGTCGGATCTGATCTCGGTGTTCTCCTACCTAGACAACATCACCCTCTACGAATACACCAGCGGCACTGGCTCGAACATGAGCATGGTGCCGATCAGCATCGGCGACATGCTCGGCGCGCTGATCATCATCGGCATCACTTTCGCGCTGGCACGCAACCTGCCGGGCCTGCTTGAAGTGTTCGTGCTGTCGAAACTCAATCTGGCCCAGGGCAGTGCCTACGCGACGACGACGCTGCTGTCGTATGTGATCGCGGGTGTCGGCTTCGTCTCGACCCTGTCGACACTCGGCGTGAGCTGGGACAAGTTGCAATGGCTGGTGGCGGCGCTGTCGGTCGGCCTCGGTTTCGGCATGCAGGAGATCTTCGCCAACTTCATCTCCGGCATCATGATCCTGTTCGAACGCCCGGTGCGGATCGGCGACACCATCACCATCGGCAACCTGTCGGGCACGGTGAGCAAAATCCGCATCCGCGCAACGACCATCACCGACTTCGACCGCAAGGACATCATTGTCCCGAACAAGACGTTCATCACCGGGCAACTGATCAACTGGTCGCTGACCGACACCATTACCCGGGTCACACTCAAGCTGGGTGTGGATTACGGTTCGGACCTGGATCTGGTCAAGGAACTGCTCCTCAAGGCCGCCCGGGAAAACCCGCGAGTGCTCAAAGAACCCGAGCCGCACGTGTACTTCCTCAATTTCGGTGAAAGCACCCTCGACCATGAACTGCGCATGCATGTGCGCGATCTCGGTGACCGCAACCCGGTGATCGACGAGGTCAACCGCTTCATCAACCGCGAGTTCAAGACGCATCACATCAACATCTCGTTCCGCCAGATGGAGATTTACCTGAAGAATCTTCAAGGCGAGGAATACAAGCTGGTCCCCGTCGAGCCGAAGACGAAAACCGACGTAGCGGTGGTCGACGGCCAGAAACCGACACAAGAGCCACCGCCGGCCAAACTCGACTAACCGGTCTAATCCCAGCAGAATGCTCGGACATTCTGCTGGAGCAGGCCCTTGAAAGCCCTCGACGAACTGACCTTCGACAATCGCTTCGCCCGCCTGGGCGATGCGTTCTCAGCCCACGTGCTGCCTGAGCCGATCGACAATCCGCGTCTGGTCGTCGCCAGTGCCGCGGCCATGGCATTGCTGGACCTCGACCCGGCAACGGCTGAAACCGAGGAATTCGCCCAATTGTTTGGCGGCCACAAACTGTGGGCCGACGCTGAACCTCGGGCGATGATCTATTCCGGGCATCAGTTCGGCGGCTATACGCCACAACTGGGCGATGGGCGCGGTTTGCTGTTGGGCGAGGTCTACAACGCGGCGGGCGAACACTGGGACCTGCACCTCAAGGGCGCCGGGCAGACGCCGTTTTCGCGCATGGGCGATGGCCGGGCGGTACTGCGTTCGTCGATCCGTGAGTTCCTCGCGTCCGAAGCGCTGTACGCATTGAACATTCCTTCGTCGCGGGCAGCCTGCGTGATCGGTTCCGACACGCCGGTCTGGCGCGAAAAGCAGGAGCGCGCGGCGATGGTGCTGCGCCTGGCGCCGAGCCACATCCGCTTTGGCCACTTCGAATACTTCTACTACACCAAGCGCCCCGAGCAGCAGAAGCAACTCGGCGAGCACGTACTGGCGATGCATTTCCCCGAATGCCTGGAACAACCGGAACCGTATCTGGCGATGTTCCGCGAAATCGTCGAGCGCAACGCCGAACTGATCGCCAAATGGCAGGCCTACGGCTTCTGCCACGGAGTGATGAACACCGACAACATGTCGATCCTTGGCATCACCTTCGACTTCGGCCCGTTCGCCTTCCTTGATGATTTCGACGCCAACTTCATCTGCAACCACTCCGACGATCAGGGCCGCTACTCGTTCAGCAATCAAGTGCCCGTCGGCCAGTGGAACCTCAGCGCACTGGCTCAGGCGCTGACGCCGTTCATCAGCGTCGAAGCCCTGCGCGAAACCCTGGGCCTGTATTTGCCGCTGTTTCAAGCGCATTACCTGGACCTGATGCGCCGTCGACTCGGTTTCACCACCGCTGAAGATGACGATCAATTGCTGCTGGAAAACCTGCTGCAACTGATGCAGAACAGCGGCGTTGATTACACGCTGTTCTTCCGCCATTTGGGTGAAACCTCACCGGAGCAGGCCGTCGCACGCTTGCGTGACGACTTCGTCGATATCAAAGGTTTCGATGCCTGGGGCGAGCGTTATGTGGCGCGGGTTGCCCGCGAAGGCACGCTTGATCAGGAACAGCGCCGGGCGCGGATGCACGCGGTGAATCCGCTGTACATCCTGCGTAATTATCTGGCGCAAAAAGCCATTGATGCGGCTGAGCAAGGAGATTACTCGCAGGTGCGCCGTTTGCATGCGGTGCTGAGCAAGCCGTTCGAGGAGCAGCCGGGGATGGAGACTTATGCAGAGCGGCCGCCGGAGTGGGGCAAGCATTTGGAGATCAGTTGTTCTTCTTAAAGGGCTGGACTCCATCTTGATAAGCGATTCGTGCGTCTCCAGATAAGGCGTACGCATCGTTAACCTTCTCCGAGCCGAACATGACCAACCCACTCCTGATCCCCTGCCCCTCCTGCAACGGCCTTAACCGCATCCCCGCCGAGCGCCTCGCCGACCAGCCGAAGTGCGGCCGCTGCAAATCCGCGGTGCTGTTGAGCAAACCGTTCGAACTCAAGCAAGGCGACTACGCCAGCCAGATCAAGGGCGATCTGCCGCTATTGGTTGACGTGTGGGCCGACTGGTGCGGGCCGTGCAAGTCGTTTGCGCCGGTGTTCGAGCAGGCGGCGGCGCAATTGGCGGGCAAGTGTCGGTTGGCCAAGCTCGATAGCGAGGCGAATCAGCAGTTGTCGGCGCAGCTGGGGATTCGTTCGATACCGAGTCTGATTCTGTTCAAGAACGGCCGGGAAGTGGCGCGTCAGAGTGGCGCGTTTGCGTTGCCGCAGTTGATGAGCTGGCTGCATAGCCAGGGCATCTGACACACCCAAAACCCCATGTGGGAGCGGGCTTGCTCGCGAAGGCGTCAGATCCGTCAATTAAAGTATTGATGTGACGGCCCTTTCGCGAGCAAGCCCGCTCCCACAAGGGTTAAGTGTGTCTCAGAACCTCAGGCGTCCTCGAGCAGGTTGTGCAACTCGACAAACTGCTGGGTCAGTTTGTGTCGCGGATCGAGGTGGATCAGCGGCGTGCTGGCCTGGTGAGACTCGCGCATGCGCACTGAACTGGTCAGATACACCGGCAGTACCGGCAAGCCTTCGGCAATCAATTCGTCCAGCATCTGCTGCGGCAAAGTGGCCCGGGCCTGGAACTGGTTGACCACGATGCCTTCAACTTCCAGCCCTTCGTTGTGGTCTTCCTTCAACTCTTCGATTTCCGCCAGTAAGCCGTACAGCGCCTGACGCGAGAAGCTGTCGCAATCGAAGGGGATCAGCACGCGATCTGCGGCAATCAGCGCCGATACCGCATAAAAATTCAGAGCCGGCGGCGTATCGAGGTAGATCCGGTCGTAATCTTCCGACAGCTCATCGAGCAACTTACGCAGTTTGTTGATCTTGTGTTTGGCTTCGAGCTTGGGTTGCAAGTCCGCGAGTTCGGCGGTAGCGGTGATGATGTGCAGGTTGTCGAACGGCGTTTCGTAGATATCCGCCTGATTCTTTTTCGAGAAGGGTCCAGAAGACAGGGTCTGCTTGAAGAAATCGGCAATACCCATCGGGATGTCGTTGCCAGTGAGCCCCGTCAGATACTGAGTGGAGTTGGCCTGGGCATCGAGATCCACCAACAGCGTGCGATAACCCTCGCTGGCGCTGACCGCCGCCAGATTGCAGGCAATGCTGGATTTGCCTACACCACCTTTCTGATTGAACACCACGCGCCGCATGACAAAACCTCCGTGTATCAAAGAATGACCGAGTGTAGATGCGGGCGACCGTGCTTCGCTACCTTCACCGACACGGACTACAAGGTCATACATCAATATCCGGCGACAGGCAGCGTAAAAACCGCCATCAAACGCCGACATGTCCGACAGACAGACCGCATTCAGTGTGGATAATGGCCAAGTGACAGTTTTATCGCGAACCACTCGGTACATTTCATTGCGCAAAATGTAACCAGCATTTGCTACACACTCCTTGCACCGGGATAATGCGCGCCACCCGGCGCCAAGCGCCACGTCACCTCCAGCGCAGTCGGCTCATCTGCGCCGCGGCTTTGGCGACTCAAAATGCGTCAACAGAAGCCCGCAGGGGCGGGATGAACGTCCGTGATCAACTTCAACATCGCCCAATGGCGCGCGTGGGCCCCGGGGCTCGACAGCGTGGACGCCTGGCAGGCCTGGAGCCGACAACCGGTCGTGCTCCAGAGCAGTGATGCCGCGCCCGATGTATCGTTTTTGCCGGCCATGCAGCGGCGCCGACTCAGTCGCCTCGCCCGAATGGCCTTCAGTGTCGGCTGGCCGCTGGCCGACGGACGGGAACACCTGCCACTGGTGTTCGTCTCCCGCCACGGCGAAACCCCGCGCACCTACGAAATTCTCAGTGATCTTGCCAAGGACGAACCGTTGTCACCGACCCAGTTCAGCCTGTCGGTGCACAACGCGATCATCGGCCTGTGGTCGATCATGCGCGGCGAAACCAGCGAAATGACTGCCCTCGCTGCCGCGGGCGACGGCCTCGAACACGGCATGCTTGAAGCCGCCGCCCTGCTCAACGAAGGCGCTCCGGCGGTGTTGCTGGTGATCACCGAAGAACAGCCGCCCGAAGCTTATTCGCAGTGGATCGACGATGTGCCGTTTCCGTACGCACTCGGCCTGTTGCTGACCCCCGGTACCGACTGGCGGCTGAGCCTGAACAGCACCTCGCAAGCACTGTCCAAAGCACAATGGCCCCACGCACTGAGTCTGTTGCGCACCCTGCTCGGCCAACAACCCCTTTGCCAACATGCCTGGAAAAATCGTGTATGGACCTGGCAACGCAACCCATGACCGAGAAAAAACGTGACGCCTACTACTGGCGCCTGCTCGCCACCGCCGCCAGTTTCGCGCTGTTCGGGCTCGGTGGACTGTGCCTTCGCGTACTGGTGTTTCCGCTGCTCGCCTGCCTGCCCGGCGATGCCCTGGCCCACCGCCAGCGTGCGAGGCAGACCGTCAGTCGGCTGTTCTGGTTTTTCGTACGGTTCATGGCCCGCACCGGCGTGCTGACCTACGACATTCAAGGTGCCGAACGTTTGGGCCGACCGGGGCAAATGATCATCGCCAACCACCCGTCGCTAATCGATGTGGTGTTTCTCATCGGCCTCGTGCGTCAAGCCAATTGCGTGGTGAAGAAAAGCCTGTGGGAAAACCCCTTCACCCGGGGTCCGCTGCGCAGCACCGAATACATCAGCAACGACGGCAGCATGGACATGCTCGATGCCGCCGCCGAGTCTCTGCAAAACGGCCAGACCCTGATCATTTTCCCCGAAGGCACGCGCACTCAACCGGGACAGGCACCCGCCTTTCATCGGGGCGCCGCAGCCATTGCCCTGCGGGGTGCGAAGATCCTAACGCCGGTGATCATTACGGTCAGCCCGACCACTTTGACCAAAGCCGAACCCTGGTATCGGATCCCCAGTCGCCGTGTGCACTTCAGTTTTCGTGTCGGCGCCGATATAGACCCACAGACATTCGCAGCGCAAGGGCCTGCACCGCAGGCCTCGCGCAAGCTCAACGATTATTTGCACTCTTACTTTATTAAGGAGCTCGCCCAAGATGAGCGATCTGCATCGGGACATTAAAGAGCTGATCATCGACGCCCTCGGCCTCGAAGACATCAGCGTTGAAGACATTGGCGACGATCAGACACTGTTCGGCGAAGGCCTGGGCCTGGACTCCGTCGACGCACTGGAACTGGGTCTGGCGATCCAGAAAAAATACGGCATCAAGATCGATGCTGATGCCAAAGACACCCGTAACCATTTCTCCAACGTGGCGAGCCTTGCGGCATTCGTCACGGCAAAACAGGCAGCTTGAGACCGGACCATGCAAACTCGTGATGACATTTTCAACACCCTGCGCGATGCCCTGGTCGAGCTGTTCGAACTGGACCCGGCCCGTGTGAGCCTGGACTCCAACCTGTATCAGGATCTGGAAATCGACAGCATCGATGCGGTCGATCTGATTGATCACATCAAACGCCAGACCGGCAAGAAAATCGCCGCCGAAGAGTTCAAATCGGTGCGTACCGTTGGTGACGTGGTCGAGGCGGTCTACCGTCTGGTTCAACCGACCGCATGAGCCGATTGATCGGCCTCGGCCTGTTGCTGGCCGGCCTGCTGTACCCCTTTGCGGTGTATTTCGGCATGGAGCACTTCGCCCCATGGCAGTTCGGACTGCTGCTGGGCAGCCTGTGGCTGGCGCGGGCACTGACCGGCGAGCGCAAGCCGGGCAGCCTGTGGATGGCCGGCGTGGCCATTGTGTTCTGCATGCTGCTGGCGGTGTTCGACAGCCCATTGCTGCTGCGCTGGTACCCCGTGCTGATCAGCGGTTTCATGCTGGTGCTGTTCAGCCTGAGCCTGAAATTCGGCCCACCGATGGTCGAACGGCTGGCGCGGCTGCGTGAGCCGCAGTTGCCCGCCAACGCGATTCGCTACACCCGCAAGGTCACCGTAGCGTGGAGCATTTTTTTCTTCTGCAACGGTTTGTGCGCCGCCCTCCTAACGCTGTGGGCGCCGCTGAATTGGTGGATGTTGTACACCGGCCTGATCTCCTACGGATTGATCGGCCTGATGTTTGCCATTGAATGGCTGATACGACAACGGGTGAGAGGCCGTACATGAACTGGATAAAACTTGAGCAGCTATTGCTCAAGGCCCTGCCGGCGCGAGCGATCAGCCACGCACCGGCACTCGATCACGCGCAACTGTGTGAGCAGGCGCTAAGCGTTGCCGCCAGCCTGCAAGCTCAGGGTGTGCGGCGTTTGGCCGTGCATCTGGAGGATGCCGCCGATCTGGCCATCGCCCTGCTAGGCGCCTGGCGCGCAGGGGTCAGCGTGTTGCTGCCCTCGGATCTGCAAGCGCAGACCCGTCAGCGCTGGTCGAATGAAGTCGACCTGTGGCTGACCGATCAAAGCGGTGACAGCCATTTAGGGGACTTCGCTCAGCCGCCATTGCCCGGCGCGGAGCTGAATCTCGATGAGTGCCGCTTGAGCCTGTGTACTTCCGGCTCCAGCGGCGAGCCCAAACGCATCGACAAATCCCTGCGCCAACTGGCCAATGAAGTCCACGCGCTGGAGCAGCTCTGGGGTGCGGATCTCGGTGAAGCCTGCATCATCGGCAGTGTCGCGACTCAGCACATCTACGGTTTGCTGTTCCGTGTGCTCTGGCCGCTGTGCGCCGGTCGAACGTTCGTGCGCAAGCAACTGGCCTTCTGCGAAGATTTGCAACGCGCCAGCCGCGAGCACTCGACCTTTGCCTGGGTCGCCAGCCCGGCGCTGCTCAAGCGCATGGGTGACAACCTCGACTGGCCGGCCCTGAGCGCAGTGCGCCGGGTATTTTCCTCCGGTGGCGCGCTGCCGGCAGAAGCCGCACAGAGCCTGCATCAACGCCTGCAACAGTGGCCGACGGAGATCCTCGGCAGTTCCGAAACCGGTGGCATCGCTTGGCGTCAGGGCGCAGCGCTGTGGCAACCCTTCGCCGACGTCGAACTGACTCAGGACAACGACGGCGCACTGTTGATCGCCTCACCCTATCTGCCCGCCGGGCATGTCGAACACACCGCCGACGCTGCACGCATCAGCGCCGATGGTCGTTTCGAACTGCTCGGGCGACTGGACCGGATCGTCAAACTCGAAGAAAAACGCATCTCGCTGCCAATGCTGGAGCACGCCTTGGTCGCCCACGATTGGGTCGCTGAAGCGCGTCTGGGTGTGGTGCAGGAAAACCGTGCATCGCTGGGCGCCTTGCTGGTGCTCAGCGAGTCTGGCCTGTTTGCCCTGCGTGAACATGGCCGCCGCAGCCTCACAGAAGCCCTGCGCAAGCACCTCAGTGAGCATTGCGAAGCCCTCGCGCTGCCGCGTCGCTGGCGTCTGCTGCGTCAATTACCGCTGAACAGCCAAGGCAAGCTGCCGCAGGCCGATGTCGAAGCGCTACTGCTGGCGCCCCGGCCGAAAGCCCCCGACGTGCTGGAACAGCTCGAAATCGACGGTGAATGGAGCCTGCAACTCAGTGTTCCACCGGACCTGGCCTATTTCAGCGGCCACTTTCCCAAAGCCCCAGTGTTGCCGGGCGTGGTGCAAGTGGAATGGGCGCTGAACCTCGGCCGTCAACTGCTGAACCTGCCCGGCACGTTTGTTGGCATGGAAGTGTTGAAGTTTCAGCAACTGGTGCGCCCCGGCGATGAAATTCAGCTGCACCTGCGCTTCGATCCCGAACGCAGCAAGCTGTATTTCGCCTATCGCAACGACACCGCCACCTGCTCCAGCGGCCGGATTTTGCTGGAGACCGCTCATGCATAACCCCTGCGCCGTGATCCCGGTCTACAACCATGAAACCGCGATCACCACCGTGATCGAGGCCCTGCTCGCCCAAGGCCTGCCATGCATTCTGGTGGACGACGCGAGCACGCCGTCCTGCGCGCGCGTGCTCGAGGGTCTGGCCGAACGCGACAACGTTTTTCTGGTGCGCCTGACTGCCAATCAGGGCAAGGGCGGCGCGGTGATGACCGGCCTGCGCGAAGCCGCAAGACTGGGTTTCAGCCATGCACTGCAGGTCGATGCCGACGGCCAGCATGACTTGCACGACGTCGCTCGTTTCGTCGAAGAATCCCGAGCGCATCCACAAGCGATGATTTGCGGTTATCCGCTGTTCGATGAGAGCGTGCCCAAGGGCCGTTTGTACGCCCGCTACCTGACCCATGTGATGGTGTGGATCAACACGCTCTCGCTGCAGATCCGCGATTCGATGTGCGGTTTTCGGGTGTATCCGCTGGCCTCGACGCTGGCGTTGATCAACTCGGCGAAAGTCGGCAAACGCATGGATTTCGACTCGGACATTCTGGTGCGCCTGTCGTGGCGCAATCAACCGATGCGCTGGCTGCAAACCAGCGTGCATTACCCGTTGGATGGCGTCTCGCACTTCCGTCTGTTCCACGACAACGCACTGATTTCCAGCATGCACACCCGGTTGTTCTTCGGCATGTTGCTGCGCTTTCCGCTGATCCTCTGGCGGCGGTGGCGCCGATGAATACCGAGACCGACAAAAAACACTGGGCCGACCGCGAGGAACGCGGCAGTTTCCTGTTGATGAAATTCACCGCGCTCGCCGCCAAAGTCCTTGGACGTCGGCTGCTGAGCCCATTGCTGTACGGCATCGTCCTTTACTTTTTCCTGTTTGGGCGAGTCGCGCGGCGCAGTACCTGGCAATACCAGCAACGCTTGGCCGACTGGAGCCTGCGTGAAGACTTGCAGCCGAACCATTGGCGGGTGTTCGGCCAGTTCATGGCCTTCGCCGATTCGATGCTCGACAAGCTCGACGTGTGGAACGGCAAACTCAAAATCGAGCAGATCGAAATCATCGATCCGGCGCTGCTGCGCAATCAGTTGCGCGGCAGTCGCGGGCAACTGCTGGTCGGCGCGCACCTGGGCAATCTCGAAGTGTGCCGCGCACTGGCCGAGATCGGCGAAAAGGTCACCATGAATGTGCTGGTACACACCAAGCACGCCGAGCAGTTCAACCGTTTGCTCGGCGAGGCCGGGGCGACCAATCTGCGCCTGATTCAGGTCAGCGAACTCGACCCGGTGATCATGCTGCAACTGCACGAACGCCTGGAGCGTGGCGAGTGGCTGGCGATTGCCGGCGACCGCGTGCCTTTGCACGGTGGGCGCAGCGTGACCGTCGATTTTCTTGGCCACCCGGCACCGTTCCCACAGGGGCCATGGCTGCTGGCCGGTCTGCTCAAATGCCCGGTCAACCTGCTGATGTGCCTCAAGCAACCCGATGGCCACTACCGCCTGACCCTCGAACCGTTCGCTGACGCCGTGGTGTGGAAGCGCAGCGAGCGCGAGCAGGTCATTCATCAGTGGGCGACCCGCTATGCGCAGCGCCTGAGTCACTATTGCCTCGAAGCGCCGCAACAATGGTTCAACTTTTACCCTTTCTGGAAGACCGATGACGACGCCAACCCATGAGCCGGTAACCTTCGGCGAACGCCCTTTGCGCATCGAAGACGTGCTGGCCCTGGCCAACCGTCAGGCGCCCGTGCAGTTGCAGAGCGACGCGGTTTACCGTGAACGCATCGCCAAAGGCGCACGGTTCCTCGATTCGCTGCTGGACAAGGAAGGCGTGATCTACGGCGTGACCACCGGTTACGGCGATTCCTGCGTGGTCGCGGTGCCGCTGCATCACGTCGAAGCGCTGCCGCGTCATCTCTACACTTTCCACGGTTGCGGATTGGGCAAACTGCTCGACGCCCAAGCCACCCGCGCCGTGCTGGCGGCGCGCTTGCAGTCGCTGTGCCACGGTGTTTCCGGGGTGCGGATTGAACTGCTCGAGCGTCTGCACGCCTTCCTCGAATACGACATCCTGCCGCTGATCCCCGAAGAGGGTTCTGTCGGCGCCAGCGGCGACCTGACGCCGCTGTCCTACGTTGCGGCAACGCTGTCCGGTGAACGTGAAGTGATGTTCCGTGGCGAACGCCGTCAGGCTGCCGATGTGCACCGCGAACTCGGCTGGACGCCATTGGTGCTGCGCCCGAAAGAAGCGCTGGCACTGATGAACGGCACCGCTGTGATGACCGGCCTCGCCTGCCTCGCCTACGCCCGCGCCGACTATCTGCTGCAACTGGCCACGCGCATCACCGCGCTCAACGTGGTGGCGCTGCAAGGCAATCCGGAGCACTTCGACGAGCGCCTGTTCGCCGCCAAGCCGCATCCGGGGCAAATGCAGGTCGCCGCGTGGCTGCGCAAGGATCTGGCCATCGACGCGCCGACTGCGCCGCTGCATCGTTTGCAGGATCGCTATTCGCTGCGCTGCGCCCCGCACGTGCTCGGCGTACTGGCCGACAGCCTGAACTGGCTGCGTTCGTTTATCGAGACCGAACTCAACAGCGCCAACGACAACCCGATCATCGACGCCGAAGCCGAGCGCGTATTGCACGGTGGGCACTTCTACGGCGGGCACATCGCGTTCGCCATGGACAGCCTGAAAAACCTCGTGGCCAACGTGGCCGATCTGCTCGACCGTCAACTGGCGTTGCTGGTGGACGAGCGTTACAACCACGGCTTGCCGAGCAATCTGTCCGGCGCTACGGCTGATCGGGCGATGCTTAACCACGGCTTCAAGGCTGTGCAGATCGGCACCAGCGCCTGGACCGCCGAAGCGTTGAAAAACACCATGCCGGCCAGCGTCTTCTCGCGCTCCACCGAGTGCCACAACCAGGACAAGGTGAGCATGGGCACCATCGCTGCCCGCGACGCGATCCGCGTGCTGGAACTGACCGAACAGGTTGCCGCCGCCACGCTGCTGGCCGCGAACCAAGGCGTGTGGCTGCGAGGTCAGGCCGCAGACGCTCGGCCACTGCCACCCGCACTGGCCGCGATGCACGAGGAACTCGCCCATGACTTCCCGCCGGTCATCGAAGACCGTGCACTGGAAGGCGAACTGCGCCTGTGCCTGCAACGCATCGCCGCGCAACACTGGAGGTTGCATGCGTAGTGCCGGAGTGCTTCACGCCGATACGGAAATCCTCGTACCGTTCTTTGACGTCGATACCATGCACGTGGTCTGGCACGGCCATTACGTCAAATACCTCGAAGTGGCGCGTTGCGCGCTGCTGGACAAGATCGGCCACAACTACACACACATGGTCGAGTCCGGTTACGCCTGGCCGATCATCGACCTGCAACTGCGCTATGTGCGTGGCGCGGTGTTCGGCCAGAAGCTGAACGTGCGCGCCAGTCTGGTCGAGTGGGAAAACCGTCTTAAGATCAACTACCTGATCACCGACCTGCAAACCGGCGAACGCCTGACCCGCGCCAGCTCGGTGCAGGTCGCGGTCGAGGTCAGCCGTCGCGAGATGCAACTGGCCTCGCCGAAAGTCTTCACCGATGCCGTGGAAAGGATGCTGCGATGAACCTGTTTCTTAGAAGTCTCGGCGCGCTGGCGCTGTTGGCCGTGTCGACGTTGGCCAACGCCTTCGACCTGCAACAGCTCAGCGAGCAACTGGCCAAACCGGACGTGATCCACGGCCAGTTCATTCAGGAAAAACACCTGCGCGCCCTGCCTCAGCCGCTGGTCAGCAAGGGCCGTTTCGTCCTCGCCAAAAATCTTGGCCTGCTCTGGCGGCTGAAAACCCCGCTGCAGCAAGACTACCGCATCAGCGCCAAAGGCATTGCCCGGCGTGACGCCAGTGGCTGGCAATGGCTGCCGAACAAGAGCGCCGGGGCTGAACAGAACCGTTTGTTCCTCGCCGTGCTGCAAGGTGATAGCAGCGGTCTGCAACGGGATTTCGAACTGGCCCTGAGCGGCGATGCGCAGAAGTGGACACTGACCCTGACCCCGCGCTCGTTGCTGCTCAAGCAAGTGTTCAACCAGATCAACATCAACGGCGGCGCACTGGTGCAAACCATCGAACTGCTGGAAACCCAGGGCGACAGCACCGTACTGCGCATGCAGGACAGCACCGCCGACCAACCGCTGAGCGACGCGGAGCAACATGACTTTGCCGAGTGAACGCAGGCTGCCGTGGCTGTTTCTGATCCTGCTGCTGGCGGTGATCGCACTGGCCGGTTGGCAGTGGCGCAACGGTGCGCCGTTGTCGGCCAACCTGATGGAACTGGTGCCGGGCACAAACCCTGACGCCCTCCAATTGCGCGCCGAACAACGCATGCAGGAACCGCTCAACCGCGAAATGCTGGTGCTGGTCGGCCACACTGATCGTCAGCAAGCGGTGGCCATGGCCCAGACCCTGGGCGAGCAATGGCAAGCCAGCGGACTGTTCGAAACAGTGCAGTGGAACCTGCAAGCGGACCTGCCGGCCCTGCGCACGCAACTGCTGGACGGCCGGCTGGCGATGCTCTCGGCGAATGATCGGCAGTTGCTCAGTGAACATCCCGACGCCTTCATCCAGCAACGGGTGCAGGCGCTGTACGACCCCTTTACCGGCTTCAGTCTGGTACCCAGTCAGGATGACTGGCTGGGTCTGACCGGGCGCATCCAGAACAGCCAGCCCAAGCACGGCGCAGTGCAACTGGACATCGGCAGCGGTGCATTGGTCGCTGATGCCGACGGCAAGAGCTGGGTCATGCTGCGCGCGCGCACCACTGGCAACGCCTTCGACATGAACCTGCCGCTGCAAGTCGCCGCCCTGCTGCAAAACAGCCGCGAGCAAGCGGCTAAATCAGACGTGCAACTGCTGGCCGCCAGCGGTCTGCTGTACGCGGCCAATGGTCAACAGCAAGCCACTCGCGAGATGACCTGGGTCGGCGGCGGTGCCACCGTCGGTGTTTTGTTGCTGCTATTGCTCGCCTTTCGCCGATGGCAGGTGTTGCTGGCGTTTATGCCGGTGCTGGTCGGCATGTTGTTTGGTGCGGTGACGTGTGTGGCGCTGTTCGGCCACATGCATGTGATGACGCTGGTACTGGGCTCCAGCCTGATTGGCGTGGCGGTGGATTACCCGCTGCACTACCTGTCCAAGAGCTGGAGTTTCAAGCCCTGGCGCAGTTGGCCGGCCTTGCGTCTGACCCTGCCCGGGCTGACCTTGAGCCTGATCACCAGCGCCATCGGTTATCTGGCACTGGCGTGGACGCCCTTCCCGGCGCTGACCCAAATTGCCGTGTTCTCCGCCGCCGGGTTGCTCGGTGCGTACCTGTCGGCGGTGTGCCTGCTGCCGGCGCTGTTGAGGAATGTCGAACTGCGCCCGGCACAATGGCCACTGCATCTGGCCGAGCGTCTGGTGAATCTGCGAGAAAGGCTGCTCGAACACATCCGCACACCGGTGCTGTTGGCGCTGCTGATCGCCTTCTGCATCGGCGGCCTGGTACAACTGCAAAGCAAAAACGACATCCGCCAATGGGTCGGCACGCCACAACGCCTGACCGATGAAGCGCAGACCATCGCACGCATCACCGGCTATCAGCCGACCAGCCAGTTCTTCCTGATTCGCGCAACCAATCAGCAGCAATTGCTCGAACGTCAGGCCGCGCTAAGCGGGCGTCTGCAACAACTGGTCAACCTCGACAAGCTGCAAGGGTATCTGGCGCTCGATCAACTGGTCAGCCCGCCTGGTCAGCAGCAGAACGTACGCGATGCGTTGAACAAACTGGCGCAGCACTGGCAACCGCTGCTCGACCTCGGCGTGCCCCTCGCCGCGCTGCAAAACGAGCTGCAACAGCTACAAAATCTACCCGCCAAGGACATCGACGCCGCGCTGGCCGGCCCACTTGGCGAACCCTATCGCACGCTATGGCTGGGCCCGACCGAGCAGGGCGTTGCGGCGATGACCAGCCTGCAAGGCCTGAACAACCCGGCGCTGTTGCGGGTGCAGACGCAAGACCTGCCGGGCGTTGTCCTGGTGGATCGTCTCGGCAAGCTCAATGATGTTTTCGCCGCGACCCAGGTCAGCGCCGCCGAACTGAAACTCGCCTCCTGCGTGTTGATCGTACTGGTGCTGATCGTGCCGTTCGGTTTAGGCGGCGCGTTGCGCATCGTGGCCCTGCCATTGCTCGCGGCGCTGTGCAGCCTGGCCAGTCTTGGCTGGCTCGGCCAGCCGCTGACTCTGTTCAGTCTGTTCGGCTTGTTGCTGGTCACGGCCATCAGCGTCGATTACGCGATCCTCATGCGTGAGCAGGTTGGCGGCGCGGCGGTCAGCCTGCTCGGCACGTTGCTGGCCGCCGTGACGACGTGGCTGTCATTCGGTCTGCTGGCGGTGTCGAGCACACCGGCGGTGAGCAACTTCGGTCTGTCAGTGAGCCTCGGACTGGCCTTCAGCTTCATTCTTGCCCCTTGGGCCGGGCGTCATGTCCACACGCCCCTGAATACCACCGCCATCGCGCCCGAGAGTTCACATGCCCATCATTGAAACGCAGCGTCGCCAGGTCGTCATCATCGGCGCTGGCCCCTCCGGCGCCATCGCCGCCGCGCTGCTCAAGCGCAAGGGCCACGATGTGCTGGTGATCGAGCGCCAGCACTTCCCACGCTTTTCCATCGGTGAAAGCCTGCTCAGTCATTGCCTGGATTTCGTCGAAGAGGCTGGCATGCTCGACGCCGTCAACGCCGCTGGCTTCCAGCGCAAGACCGGCGCGGCGTTTGCCTGGGGCGAGCGCTACAGCGCGTTCGATTTCAGTGACACCTTCACCGACGGCAAACCGACGACATTCCAGGTGCAACGCGCCGATTTCGACAAACTGCTGGCCGACCAAGCGGCGCTGCAAGGTGCTGAATTCCGCTATGGCGATGCCATCGTCGGCGTCGATTTCGACCGGGCAAAACCACACCTTGATGTGCGCCGCGAAAACGGCAGTGAGTACCGCGTCGAGGCGGATTTCGTGCTCGATGCCAGTGGTTACGGGCGCGTGCTGTCACGTTTGCTCGATCTCGAAGCGCCGTCGAATTTCCCAGTGCGCCAAGCGGTGTTCACCCACGTCGAAGACCACATCGACCACCCGGCCTTCGACCGCGAAAAAATTCTCGTCACCACCCACCCGCAACATCGCGATATCTGGTTCTGGACGATCCCGTTCAGCAACGGCCGCTGCTCGGTGGGCGTGGTCGCCGCCGCAGAACATTTCACGGGTCGCGATGCTGATCTCGATGCCTGCCTGCGCGGTTTCATCGCCGAGACGCCCAGCCTCGCCAGCGTGCTGAAAAACGCCGTGTGGGACACCCCGGCGCGCACCCTCGGCGGTTACGCGGCCAACGTCAAAACCCTGCACGGGCCGGGCTTCGCTTTGCTCGGTAATGCCGCTGAGTTTCTCGACCCGGTGTTCTCCTCGGGCGTGACCATCGCCATGCGTTCGGCGAGCATGGCCGCGGCCGTGCTGCACCGTCAGTTGCAAGGCGAAACCGTCGATTGGCAAAGCGAATTTGCCGAGCCGCTCAAACGTGGCGTCGACACCTTCCGCTGCTACGTCGAGGGCTGGTACGCCGGCACTTTTCAAGACGTGATTTTTTATGAAGACAGCCAGGCGGAGATTCGCCGGATGATCTGCTCGATCCTCGCCGGTTACGCCTGGGACGAACGCAACCCGTTCGTCAGCGAAGCGCGCCGCCGGCTGAAGATGATTTCCGAACTTTGTGCAAAGGACGCCCCATGAGTTACCTGAGCGACAGCTACGTCGAGGAAACCCGCTTCGGTTTCTGGTTCCTGCGCAGCCATACCTGGCAGCACCATGTGTTACGTGTAGCGATCAACGATTTACGCAGCCTGTTCAGCGAAACGCTGCCCGCGAACCCGGTGCTGCTGGACGCCGGCTGCGGCCAGGGCAAGTCGTTCCGCTACCTGCGCCAGACCTTCGCCCCGCAACGGTTGATCGGTATCGATGCCGATCCGCACAGCCTTCAATTGAGCGGTGAAGAAGCGGCGCGGCAGGGTTTGGACGTCGAGTTGATCGGCAGTGATTGCGCAACCCTCAACGTGCCGGATGCCAGCGTTGATCTGCTGTTCTGTCACCAGACGTTCCATCACTTGGTCGAACAGGAAAAAGCCCTGGCCGAGTTCTATCGCGTGCTCAAACCGGGTGGCTATCTGCTGTTCGCCGAGTCAACCGAGGCCTACATTGATACGTGGGTGATTCGTTGGCTGTTCCGTCATCCGATGCATGTGCAGAAGAGTGCGGCGCAGTATCTGCAGATGATTCGTGAACAAGGTTTCGAGTTTGGCGAGCGCAATGTCTCGTACCCGTATTTGTGGTGGAGCCGCTCGAAAGATTTTGGCTTGCTGGAACGGTTTGGATTGCGCAAGCCCAAGCCGTTTGGCCAGCGGGAGGAAACGTTGGTGAACGTTGTCGCCCGAAAACCATTAGCAGGGGCTTGCTGATGCAACTCCTAACCTGTGAGAGCGGGCTTGCTCGCGAAAGCGGTGGATCAGCTTGCATTGATGCCGGATGTGCCGACGCCTTCGCGAGCAAGCCCGCTCCCACAGGGGTTGTGGTGTGGCTGGTATTGTTGGTAACGGCCCTGTTGAGTGGTTGCGCCAGTCAGGCGCCATTGCCAGCAGGCAATCCAACACTGCCGCTGCCGCTGCAACTGCACATCGAGCGACTTCAGGCCGATCAGCGTCAGGACTGGCTCTTGGTGATCCAGCGCGAAGGCCCCGGCATTCGCTGGTCGATGATGGACCCGCTCGGCATTCCTCAAGCGCGCCAGCAATTGATCGACGGTCATTGGCAGGCCGACGGTCTGCTGCCGCCCAACCCGCAGGCCCGGGAACTGTTCGCCGCGCTGCTGTTTGCCCTGACCCCGTCCGGCGAACTGCTACGCAATTACCCCGCCGCGCAGCAGCACGACGGGCAACGTTCCTTGGCGCCGCGCTGGAACATTCGTTATTCACAACCGTTGAGCTTCGATGTGAACCTGCCTCAAGGCCCGCACTATCGCGTGTCCCCACTCGGTGAACCGACGCCATGACTGCCTACCTGAATGCCCTCGGCGTGATCTGCGCCTTGGGTCGCGACAAACAAGAAGTGGCCCGCCAGCTGTTTGCTGGCGATTGCTCGGGCATGTGCCACGAATCAGGCTGGGTGGCAAATCGCGAACTGCCGGTGGCGGCGGTGCACGGTGAACTGGCGCCGATTCCACCAGCGCTCGCGGACCAGAGCAGCCGCAACAATCAACTGTTACTGGAAGCCGCGCTGCAGATCCGCGAAGACATCGATCAGGCGATCCAGACCTACGGCCGCGAGCGCATCGGCGTGGTGCTCGGCACCAGCACCTCGGGCATCGACGAGGCCAGTCGTGGCCTGGCGCACTTCATTCGCGAGCAGCAGTTCCCGGTCGAGTATGACTATCGGCAACAGGAACTCGGCGCGCCGGCCAACTTCCTCGCTGACTGGCTGCAATTGAGCGGCCCGGCTTATGTGATTTCTACCGCCTGCACCTCCAGCGCCCGCGCCTTGATGAGCGCACAGCGCCTGCTTGATCTGGGCCTGTGCGACGCGGTGCTGTGCGGCGGTGTCGACAGTTTGTGCAAGCTGACCCTCAACGGTTTCTCGTCGCTGGAAGCCGTGTCCGACGAGCGCTGCAATCCGTTCTCGGCCAACCGCAACGGCATCAACATCGGTGAAGCGGCGGTGCTGTTCGTGATGAGCAAGCAACGAGGCGACGGCCCGGCCATCGCCTTGCTCGGGGCGGGTGCCAGCTCTGACGCGCATCACATTTCCGCCCCGGAACCGAGCGGTCGCGGTGCACTGCAAGCGATGCACAAAGCCTTGAGTCGTGCCCATCTGCAGGCAGCGCAGATCAACTATCTGAACCTGCACGGCACCGCGACCCAACACAACGACGCCATGGAAAGCCTAGCCGTCGCCACGCTGTTTCCCGACGGCGTGGCGTGCTCATCGACCAAACCGATGACCGGTCACACCCTTGGTGCTGCCGGTGCGCTGGAAGCTGCTTTCTGTTGGCTGAGCCTGAGCGCCGACAATCACGAGCACGCACTACCACCGCACGTCTGGGATGGCCAGGCCGATCCCGCGCTGCCGCCGCTCAAGTGGGTGACTGCGAGCGAACGCCTGACGTCCATTGCACCGCGCTACCTGATGAGCAACTCGTTTGCCTTCGGGGGCAACAACGTCAGCCTGATTATCGGAGACGCCCCATGACCGACTGGCCGCTCGCCGAATTACTGCCGCACGCCGGCGACATGATCCTGATCGACAAGATCATCAGCTTCGATGAAGAGCAGATTTACACCCGGCTCACGGTCAAGCCTGACGGCCTGTTCAGCCTGCCCGACGGTAGCCTGCCCGCGTGGGTGGGCATCGAACTGATGGCGCAAAGCGTCGCTGCCTTCGCCGGTTGCCATGCACGATTGAAAGGCAATCCGGTGGAACTGGGCTTCCTGCTCGGCACGCGCAAGTTCGAGTGCAACGTCGCCGCGTTCGCGGCTGGCAGCGAGTTGACCGTTCACGGCATCCGCTCGCTGGAAGACGACAACGGCATGGGCGTATTCGAATGCCATATCAACGCTGACGGCATCCACGCCAGCGCCCGGCTGAATGTATTCCGCCCACCTGCGGCGGCTGATTATCTTGAACAGAAAAAGGCGTCGAACGATGACTGAATCCGTACTGGTCACCGGCTCCAGCCGTGGCATCGGCCGCGCCATTGCGTTGCGCCTGGCGCAAGCCGGGCACGACATCGTCCTGCATTGCCGCAGCGGCGTTGCCGAAGCGCAAGCGGTACAGGCTGAAATCGAAGCGCTGGGCCGCCACGCGCGCATCCTGCAATTCGATGTAGCCGATCGCGAAGCCTGCAAAAGCATCCTCGAAGCCGACGTCGAAACCCACGGTGCCTATTACGGCGTCGTGCTCAACGCCGGCCTGACCCGCGACGGCGCTTTCCCCGCGCTGAGCGACGACGATTGGGACGTGGTACTGCGCACCAACCTCGACGGTTTCTATAACGTCCTGCACCCGGTGATGATGCCGATGATCCGCCGCCGCGCCGCCGGTCGCATTGTCTGCATCACGTCAGTGTCGGGCTTGATCGGCAACCGTGGCCAGGTCAACTACAGCGCCTCCAAGGCTGGCGTGATCGGTGCGGCGAAAGCGTTGGCGATTGAACTGGGCAAGCGCAAAATCACCGTTAACTGCGTCGCGCCGGGCCTGATCGACACGGCGATGCTCGACGAAAACGTGCCGGTGGAAGAACTGATGAAAATGATCCCCGCGCAACGCATGGGCACCCCTGAAGAGGTGGCCGGTGCGGTGAATTTCCTGATGTCGGCGGAAGCCTCGTACATCACCCGCCAGGTCCTGGCGGTCAACGGAGGCTTGTGCTGATGAAGCGCGTTGTCGTCACCGGCATGGCCGGCATCACCTCGCTGGGCAGCGACTGGGAAACCATCTCGGGCAACTTCGCGGCCAACCGCAGCGGCATTCGGCGGATGGACGAGTGGGATCGCTTCAGCGAGCTCAATACGCGTCTGGCCGGGCCCATCGATGATTTTGTCGTCCCTGCACATTGGACGCGCAAACAACTGCGCAGCATGGGCCGGGTGTCGCGACTCGCCGTCGGCGCGGCGGAAAAAGCCCTCGCCGATGCCGGTTTGCTCGGCGACGAATCGATCAGGGACGGGCGCATGGGCGTGGCTTGCGGCTCGTCCACCGGCAGCACCGACGAGATCAAAGCGTTCGGCAACATGTTGCTGAACTCGGTAGCAGAAGGCCTGAACGCCAACTCCTACGTGCGAATGATGCCGCACACCACCGCCGCCAATATCAGCATCTTCTTCGGCCTCACCGGGCGCCTGATCCCGACGTCCAGCGCCTGCACCAGCGGCAGTCAGGGCATCGGCTACGCCTATGAGGCGATCAAGTTCGGCCGCTTGCCGCTGATGCTCGCTGGCGGTGCCGAAGAACTCTGCCCGACCGAAGCCATGGTCTTCGACGCGCTCTACGCCACCAGCCTGAAAAACGATGCGCCACAAACCAGCCCTCGCCCCTACGACAAGGGCCGCGACGGTCTGGTGATCGGTGAGGGCGGCGGCATGCTGGTGCTCGAAGAGCTGGAACACGCCCTCGCTCGCGGCGCGCATATCCATGCCGAAATCGTCGGTTTCGGCAGCAACGCCGACGGCCAGCACACCACCCGCCCGGAACAAACCACCATGCGCCGCGCAATGGAACTGGCGCTGGAAGACGCCGGGCTGACGCCGCAGGCCATCGGTTATGTCAATGGTCACGGCACGGCGACAGAACAGGGCGACATTGCCGAAACACTGGCGACCAGCAGCTTGTTCGGCGAACGCATGCCGATCAGCTCGCAGAAGAGTTTCCTCGGCCACACGCTCGGAGCCTGCGGGGCACTGGAGTCGTGGTTCAGCATCGAGATGATGAATCGCGATCTGTACGTGCACACGTTCAATCTCGACGAGGTCGATCCGCACTGCGGCAAACTCGATTACCTGCGCGGCGAATTCCGCCCGATGCATCACGACTACGTGATGAACAACAATTTCGCTTTTGGTGGCGTCAACACCTCGTTGATTTTCCGCCGCTGGCCGCAACCGAATTAATCCAGGTCAAGGAGACCTCCATGCACTTCAAGAAACTCGCTGCCTTCACTCTGATGCTTTGCGCCTTGCCGGCCGTCAGCCAGGCCCGTGACACGGCGGTTTACCTGCCGTTCGACAAGGCCGTCGCCGAAGCGACCCGCTCGGGCAAAATCGATGGCAGCGTGAAGTTCTATCTGGCCGGCAACACCCCGGCCGGCAAAGTCACCGTACTCAGCCCCGGCGCCGTGACCAACAAGAAAACCAACGCTTTCAACAAATCCGACACCGTCGCCTGCGAGTGGGTCGTTCAATCGGCAATCATCAGCCTGCATCAAGCGGCGAAAAATGCCGGGGCCAATGCAGTGACCAATATCGTCAGCTTCTACAAGAGCAACGAGCGCAAGGATGCACAGACGTACGAATGCCACGCGGGCGCGATCCTGGCGGGGGTTGCGTTGAAGGGCGATCTGGCGAAGGTTCAGTAAGACGGTGATGCATTGTCGTCATGGAGCTTGCCTGCGACGCCAATGCCGTAATCAACATCGCCAGCGTCGACCAGCGTGACCTTTACAAAGACACCGGAAATTCCAGTGCAGCGCTGGGATGTTGGTGTCGAGCGTGGCGTTGCGTGGGGATTTGGCGTACGTGGATTGGTGGGACTGCAGAAACGACAAAGGGCGCCTGAATTGGCGCCCTTTGTCGTTCGACTCAACTCAAGTGCTGGCATGTAACTTCAGTCCTAAAGCTTTCACTACTTTCACGATTGTCCCGAACTCGGGGTTTCCTTCACCTGACAATGCGCGGTAGAGGCTCTCTCGGGAAAGCCCAGCGTCACGTGCGACTTGAGTCATGCCTCGCGCTCTCGCAAGGGTGCCAAGCGCCTTGGCGATGAAGGCCGGTTCGTCTCCAGCCTCCTCCATACAGGCATCGAGACAGTTAGCCATGTCCTCTTCTGTCTTGAGGTACTCGGCTGAGTCCCAACGAGCGAATTGTTCGGTCATGGATTGTTCTCCTGCCAGGACTCCGCGATGAGCCTGGCTTGCTTGATGTCTCGGGGTTGGCTGCTCTTATCTCCACCACAAAGGAGGATGACTAGTTCTACACTCGTTAAATCGTTGAGTTTCGCTCACTGAGTCAAGGAGATGACCATGCAAGTGAAAGCCCTGATCGCCGCGACGCTCTTCAGTCTGCTCCCCAGCGCCAGCCATGCCACCAATCTGATGTACATGCCCTTCGAGACGGTGTTGTCGCACGCGATTCGTGCCGGGCGGCTGGATGGCAGTGTGAAGTTTTATCTGGCCGGAAATGGGCCGCAGGGCACTCAGCAGTTGCTGCAACGCGATGTGATCAGTGATTTGAAGACCAACGGTTTCAACAAGAGCGATCACGATTCCTGCGAGTGGGTGTTGCAGTCGAACCTGATCAGGTTGCAGGCCGAGGCCAAGCGGGTCGGGGCGAATGCGGTGGTCAATATCGTCAGTTATTACGACCAGCATGTGCGCAAGGATTTGAATACGTATGAGTGTCGGGCGGGGATTTTTGTCACGCGGGTAGCGTTGAAGGGGGATCTGGTGCGGTTGCCATAAAAGAGGTGGTGTGGGTGCGGAGGCCTTCGCGAACAAGCCCGCCTCACTCTGGAATGCGGCCCCCTGTGGGAGCGGGCTTGCTCGCGAAGAGGCCCGCAGCCATTACCCAATTGAAGGCTCAACCTTAAGCGTGAGCAGCTCAACGAACGCCTTGGCCATCGGTGATTTCTGATCCTTGCGCTGCACCAGCCACACCGCTGAAACCGCTTCAGGATCCAGCAGCGGCCGGTAGACCACGCCGTCGATGCGCATCCGCTGGTAGGACGCAGGCAATACCGAGACGCCCAACCCCGCCGCCACCAGTCCGATGATGGTCATGGCCTCCCCGGCCTCTTGGGCGAAGTGCGGACTGAAGCCGGCGTCACGAGCCAGGCTGAGCAGTTGTGCGTAGAGACCGCTGCCATAGCTGCGCGGGAAGAACACGAAGGGTTCCAGCGCCAGCGCCGAGAGGAACAGGCCTTCCTCGCTGCCTTGGGCCAACGGATGCTTGGTACTGAGCACCGCCACCAGCGGTTCGCGCATCAACTCGACGACGCTCAACGAATCCGGCAACCCCAGCGGGCGCATGATGCCGACCTCGATGGACTCATCGACCAGCGCCTCAGCCACTTGGGTACTGCTCATCTCCCGCAGGTTCAGGTGCACCGCCGGGAAACGCTGGCGAAAGGAAAAGATCGCCTGGGGAATGGTCGAGTTGAACGGGGCCGACGAGGTGAAACCAATCTTCAATTCCCCCAACTCCCCGAGTTGCGCACGCCGGGCAACGTCCGCCGCCTTATCGACCTGCGCCAGCACCAACCGCGCCTCTTCCAGGAACAGCCGACCGGCCTCGCTCAACTCGACCCGACGATTGGTACGCTCGAAAAGTCGCGCGCCAACCTCTTGCTCCAGCGCCTGAATCTGCTGGCTCAGCGGCGGTTGGGAGATGCCCAATGCCTGTGCGGCACGGCCGAAGTGCAGTTCTTCGGCGACGGCAATGAAGTAACGAAGGTGGCGCAGTTCCATGAAAACCCCATTAGGTCGTTAAAGCTATCAAACAGGTCGAACAATATATTGGATAGAAACATTAGCCAGCTATATGATTTTTTCATTGCCTGCCTGGCCGTGCCCTTCGAGGTCTGATGTGAAAACCGCCGCTGCCCCTCTTGCTCATGAAGTCCCGCCCACAGCGGCGGACGATGTCGTCGCCGAGCTGCAAGAGATCTACATCGAAAAAGGCACGCCGATGTTCATGCGTACGGTACTGGCGCTGTTCAGCGGTGGGTTTGCGACCTTTGCCCTGCTGTACTGCGTGCAGCCGATGATGCCGTTGCTGTCCCACGAATACGGGATCAACGCGGCGCAGAGCAGCCTGATTCTGTCAGTGGCCACGGGCATGCTCGCTATCGGCCTGCTGATTACCGGGCCGATTTCCGATCGGGTCGGGCGTAAACCGGTGATGGTCACTGCACTGTTCGCGGCGGCGCTGTGCACCATCGCCAGTTCAATGATGCCGAGCTGGCACGGTGTGCTGATCATGCGCGCACTGATCGGGCTGTCGTTGAGCGGTCTGGCGGCGGTGGCGATGACCTATTTGAGCGAGGAAATTCACCCGCAGCACATCGGCCTGGCGATGGGCTTGTACATTGGCGGCAACGCGATTGGCGGGATGAGCGGACGATTGATCACCGGGGTGCTGATCGACTTCGTCAGTTGGCACACGGCGATGCTGGTGATTGGCGGTCTGGCGCTGATTGCGGCGGCGGTGTTCTGGAAAATCCTGCCGGAGTCGCGCAACTTCCGTTCGCGCTCGCTGCACCCGCGCAGCCTGCTCGACGGCTTCACCATGCACTTTCGCGACGCCGGTTTGCCGTTGCTGTTCCTTGAAGCGTTCCTGCTGATGGGCGCGTTTGTCACCCTGTTCAACTACATCGGCTATCGCCTGCTGGCGGCGCCGTACAACCTCGATCAGGTGTTCGTAGGCCTGCTGTCGGTGGTGTACCTGTCGGGGATCTACAGCTCGGCGAAGATCGGTTCGCTGGCGGACAAACTGGGCCGACGC
The DNA here is from genome assembly GCF_044743445.1 of Pseudomonas sp. NPDC087615. NCBI lineage: Bacteria > Pseudomonadati > Pseudomonadota > Gammaproteobacteria > Pseudomonadales > Pseudomonadaceae > Pseudomonas > Pseudomonas sp. NPDC087615. Next base: position 55,800 of record NZ_JBIUWM010000039.1, read on the forward strand.
AAAGTGTTGTGGGCGACGATTGCGCTGATGTTTGCAGGTTTGTCGCTGACGATGTTCACCCCTGTGCCGCTGATCATCATCGGCATGCTGATCTTCACCTTTGGCTTCTTTGGGGCGCACTCGGTGGCGAGTAGCTGGATCGGGCGGCGGGCGACCAGAGCCAAAGGACAGGCGTCTTCGCTTTACCTGTTTAGCTATTACGCCGGATCAAGCATTGCCGGGACGGCGGGTGGGGTGTTCTGGCACTTGGGCGGGTGGAACGGGATTGGTTTGTTTATCGGCGCGCTGTTGCTGGTGGCGTTGTTGTTGGCGTTGAAGCTGGCGAAGTTGCCGCCGTTGGGCGGCGTCAAAGCCTGACAAAAATCCCCTGTGGGAGGGGGCTTGCTCCCTCCCACAGTTGATCTGTTTTCGGCTCCGGATCGTGGAAACAAAAACGCCCGGCATTTGCCGGGCGTTTTGCTTTGCTGAACTTAGAGCTGGGCGTCGATCACTCGTGATACTGCGCCGACAACTCATGCACGGCGCGCAGGAAGGCGCCCGCGTGTTCCGGATCAACCTCAGGCGTGATGCCGTGGCCGAGGTTGAACACGTGGCCGCTGCCCTTGCCGTAGCTGGCCAGAATGCGCCCGACTTCGGTGCGGATCGCTTCCGGTTTTGCATAAAGCACGGTCGGGTCCATGTTGCCTTGCAGCGCAACTTTGTCGCCGACGCGATCGCGGGCGTTACCGATGTCGCAGGTCCAGTCCAGGCCCAATGCGTCAGCGCCGGCGTCAGCGATGCTTTCCAGCCACAGGCCGCCGTTTTTGGTGAACAGGATCACCGGCACCTTGCGACCGTCGTGCTCGCGGATCAGGCCGCTGACGATTTTCTTCATGTAGGCCAGCGAGAACTCCTGATACGCCGCCGCCGACAGATTGCCGCCCCAGGTGTCGAAGATCTGCACCGCTTGCGCGCCGGCCATGATCTGGCCGTTGAGGTACGAAGTCACCGACTGCGCGAGTTTATCCAGCAGCAGGTGCATGGCTTGCGGGTTGTCGTAGAGCATCGCTTTGGTCTTGCGGAAGTCTTTCGACGAGCCGCCTTCGACCATGTAAGTGGCCAGGGTCCAGGGGCTGCCAGAAAAACCGATCAACGGCACACGGCCATTGAGTTCGCGGCGGATGGTGCTGACCGCGTCCATCACGTAGCCAAGGTCTTTGTGCGGATCAGGGATCGGCAGAGCTTCGATGTCGGCGAGAGTGCTGACGACTTTCTTGAAGCGCGGGCCTTCACCGGTCTCGAAGTACAGGCCTTGGCCCATCGCGTCGGGAATGGTGAGGATGTCGGAAAACAGGATCGCCGCGTCCAGTTGTGGGTAGCGGTCGAGCGGTTGCATCGTGACTTCGCAGGCGAATTCCGGATTCATGCACAGGCTCATGAAGTCACCGGCGTGGGCACGGCTAGCGCGGTATTCCGGCAGGTAGCGACCGGCCTGACGCATCATCCACACCGGGGTGACGTCAACGGGTTGCTTGAGCAGGGCGCGGAGGAAACGGTCGTTCTTCAGGGCAGTCATGTCGGCATCCGGAAAAAAAGTGCGGGCATTTTCTCAGAGCGCGACGCAAAAGGCACGGATGCAGGTCAGCCTTTTGTCTATCGGGTCAATTTGTCGCGCTGATTACAGCGATTTCAGCAACACCCTGAAACCAATGTGGGAGCGGCGGTGCGACGATTCGACTTGCTCGCGAAAGCGGCGTGTCAGTCAATACATCGGATGACTGATACAAAGCATTCGCGAGCAAGCCCGCTCCCACAATTTGATCGCATTTCAGGTTGAAAAGTGATCAGACGCCCAGGTAATCCAGAATCCCTTCGGCGGCATTACGGCCTTCGAAGATCGCCGTCACCACCAGGTCGGAACCGCGCACCATGTCGCCACCGGCGAAAATTTTCGGGTTGCTGGTCTGGTGCTTGTACTGACCTTGCTCAGGCGCAACGACGCGGCCCTGACTGTCGGTCTGGATTTCGAACTGTTCGAACCACGGCGCCGGGCTCGGACGGAAACCGAAAGCGATGACCACGGCGTCGGCCGGGATGATCTCTTCGGAACCCGGGATCGGCTCTGGGCTGCGACGGCCACGGGCGTCCGGTTCGCCGAGACGGGTCTCGACCACCTTCACGCCTTCGACGCGGTCTTCGCCAACGATGGCGATTGGCTGGCGGTTGTAGAGGAATTTCACGCCTTCTTCCTTGGCGTTCTTCACCTCTTTGCGCGAGCCGGGCATGTTCGCTTCGTCACGACGATAGGCACAGGTTACCGACTTGGCGCCCTGACGAATCGACGTGCGGTTGCAGTCCATCGCCGTGTCGCCGCCGCCGAGCACCACAACCTTCTTGCCTTTCATGTCGACGAAATCTTCCGGCGACTTTTCAAAGCCCAGGTTGCGGTTGACGTTGGCGATCAGGAAGTCCAGCGCGTCATAAACGCCCGGCAGGTCCTCACCGGCAAAACCGCCCTTCATGTAGGTGTAAGTACCCATGCCCATGAACACTGCATCGTATTCGGCGAGCAGTTGTTCCATGGTCACGTCTTTGCCGACCTCGGTGTTGAGGCGGAACTCGATACCCATGCCGGTGAAGACTTCGCGACGATTGCTCAGCACGGTCTTTTCCAGCTTGAACTCGGGGATACCGAAGGTCAGCAGACCACCGATTTCCGGGTTCTTGTCGAACACCACCGGGGTCACACCGCCACGCACCAGCACGTCGGCACAGCCCAGACCTGCCGGGCCAGCACCGATGATCGCGACACGTTTGCCGGTCGGTTTGACCTTGGACATGTCCGGGCGCCAACCCATGGCGAACGCGGTGTCGGTGATGTACTTCTCGACCGAACCGATGGTCACCGCGCCAAAACCGTCGTTGAGGGTGCAGGCACCCTCGCACAGACGATCCTGTGGGCACACCCGACCGCACACTTCCGGCAGGGTGTTGGTCTGGTGCGACAGCTCGGCGGCGGCAAGGATGGTGCCCTCGGCCACCAACTTGAGCCAGTTGGGAATGAAGTTGTGCACCGGGCACTTCCATTCGAAATACGGCATCCCGCAACCCAGGCAGCGGTGGGCCTGGTCGGCCGACTGCTGGGGTTTGAACGGTTCGTAGATCTCGACGAACTCTTTCTTGCGTTGACGCAACAGTTTCTTCTTCGGATCTTTGCGCCCGACATCGATGAACTGGAAGTCGTTATTCAGACGTTCAGCCATTG
>NZ_JBIUWM010000040.1:0-54855 GCF_044743445.1 Pseudomonas sp. NPDC087615
ACCAAACTCTTTTCTCTAAAACAACCACCCCACCTCGAGCTGGAACTTAACAAGTGGATCCGTCAGTACGTGGCCGACCAGGAAAACCCGAGCGCCGAAGTGCGTGGCCGTCGTCCGCTGCGCGCTGCGCAAGTGATCGTCAGCGACGTTGAAGGCGAGCCGGGCTGGTACCGCGTGAGCTTGAACGTGCGTCCGCACTTCAAGTACATGGGTGCCGATTTCACCCTGTCGCTGGTTGGCAAGCTGGACAAAGAGTAAGAGCGACTCATGGACGGATACGGCAGCCTTTTCGAACGCCTCAACGGCGATGCGCAACTACGCAAGGGCAACAGCCTTGAGGCTTGTGCCATGGCGTCAGTGGCTGCCCATCTGGCCAAAATGCTCAGCACCCGGGCCGGCAGCGTGCAAACGCTGTCCGACTACGGGTTGCCCGATCTCAATGACATGCGCCTGAGCCTGCACGACTCCCTGAGTCAGGCCCGCCTGGCCATCGAAAGCTTCATCGAAGCCTACGAGCCGCGCCTGAGCAACGTGCGTGTCATTTCCCTGCCGCGTGACCACGACCAGCTTCGCCTGGCCTTCAGCATCGAAGGCCTGCTGGAAGTTGAAGGGTTCAAGCGACAGGTCAGTTTTTCCGCGCGCCTGGATGGCAGCGGTCAAGTCAAGGTCACCTAAGGAGATCCCCGATGTCTGGCAAACCCGCAGCACGCGTATCCGACCCCACCGCTTGCCCGCTCCCCGGCCACGGCACCAACCCGATCGCCGCCGGTTCCGGTGACGTGTTCTTCGACGGCCTCGCGGCCGCCCGCCAAGGCGATGCGTCGGCGTGTGGTGGTGCGATGTCGGGCGGTTTGGCGACCACTGTGTTGATCAACGGCAAACCTGCCGCGACGGTTGATTCGGTGGGTACGCATGGCAACAAAGTCACGGCGGGTTCCGGGACGGTGATTATTGGCAATTCGCATTCGCCGGCGCCGTTTGTGCCGCCGTTGCCGGTGGAGATTCGGTGGCCGTTCACCCAGCACTATGTTGTGCAAGACACTAAGACGGGGGCGCCTGTAGTGGGGCGCGCCTATACACTTAGAACTCAATCAGGAAAAGAAATAACCGGCGTTACTGATGCATCGGGAAAAACCGCAGTAATCGGCTCGGCCATTGCCGAAAGTGTCGAGTTGTTGTTCGATGATGAAATCTCCGTGTCAATTTCCTGAGGCGTTTATGACAAATCCTTCGGCAGAGCTTTTGACTCAAGCCAAAGACAAAGAAGGCAAGAAAGTATCGGCCAAAACCTTCCCGATATCATCTATTCCTGATGTTATGGATAGAATGGGGTGGAAAGTTGCGGCACGTGTGATGCGCCAGTGGTTTGACGGCGAGGCATTCGAGCTGTCTCAGCAACATAAGCAAGGTAAGTTACCTGCCAGCACACTCGATAAAAAAAATCTCATCACGGACATTCCGTTTGACTGGTTGTTCACAGCATCGGATCGCGTAAAACCAAAAGTTGATCAGTTTTTAAGTGAATTAGCGGCATCGACTGAGTTTAATAGCAGCGTTGGGAAGTCCAAGGGCATGCTTGACCAACTATCGAATGGCTTGGTCGTCATGATGACGCGGCTTAAACGCCTTGGCCTACTGGATGTGAATGCTGGGAAACTCAAAGATGCATTTTGCGACTTCAGTGATAAGACAGCGATAGAACTAGAGGAGTTGTCCCAATTCAATTTGATTCGTGTCGGGTCCACGACTCAAGAAAAAGCACTCGATGCGTTGGATGACGTCTACGGTGCGTTTGGGAATTTTTTGGTAAAGGTGGCCGCCACCAGGTTCAAAACGATTGTCGATGACAATGGGTTTCAAGCGATCGAAATCATGGAGTTAGGTTTTTATGGAAGGGATACCTACGACTTTCTGAATGATGATGGTGATCAGCTATTAGGTTATTGGGCTGATGAGGGTGTCCTGCGTCCAAACGTTTACGATTACTTTGTAGGAAAGCCTGCAGTGATCAAAAGCGAAGGTGTCGATTATTGTCGGATTACCAACGATCACTTCAATGAGTTTCGCAAGAAGTATAAAAAAGGCGGGGACATGATCAGTTATACAACGGTTAAATTGTATGAGACGTCTTTTATTGTGCATTTGGGGCCTCTTGATTTCGAAGAATACAAATTCCGCTCGGGGTCAAAGTGATCGTGAGTAAGAAATCATTGTCGTTATGGGTTCTGCTTGCATTATCTGGGGGGGCGATAGCTGCTTGGCTCTACCTGAAAACTGAAGCTGCCGATCTGGCGACACTTTATTCCACGACATGGAATGAGCCAGAAACTTGTTATATCAACTCATATATTCCCCAATATTCGATGTTGGGTACCCCGGGTGCAATCGCAAAGATCTTCACAAGCGAAGCTTTCTTCAGGGTTTATAGTAAGGATGGAAAACTTTTGAGGTCGTCGGAATGGCTACTTTGGAAGAATGAATTTACGACGGACGAGCAATCTCGATGGGTGGGTGGTCGCGCAATTTACCCGACAGTATCAGGTTATGACGGCTGGATTATTCCAGAGTGCCGATAGGATCTCAGTTATGCAGGGGCACTTGGGTCGGGGATATGAAACCAACATGAACACCTACGTTCGCGTTGCCATGTGCCTGGCTTTCCATGCGGCTGGATGCGTTGCGTACGTTTTCCTGAACGACGCAGTGGTCGTTGCCTACAAAGCGTTCAACGGCGGCTTCACCACCCGTGGCGTGGGCATCGGTATCGCTCATTACATGTTTATTTATATTTTTTTCGCGGTGAACGCATTGGCCGCAGTTATCCCGAAATTATGGGCCAAGCTCGGTTTACTTGCGCTGATGGTTGCCTGGATTTTGTTCATGATGGCGCCCGACAACCCGTTGCGTGCGCTGTTCTACACCGTGGCCCAAGGCGGCGTCACGTTGTTGGCGATTTTGGTCACGCAAGTCATTGAGCTGCGCTGGGAAAAACGCGCGCTGATGCGGCAGACGTTGTCTGCGGGTCCTGTGCAGGAGGCGGTCGCATGAACCGCTCAAGTCGCCTCGGAATGATTTGGCTACAGCGCTTCGTAATGGCGATGGGCGCGCTCGCCTGTGTGCTCTATCTCGTGCTCAATAATTCTGTCACGCAGATGCTTTCCAACGCCTTGATGTTGCTCATGGACCGCGCCAATTTCATCCCGGCGGAGTCATCCATCTGGACCTTCGAACCATACGAAATCAATCAAGGCTCCTCATCCTACTGGCTCTATGGTGAGGATCGGGTCAACTTTTACTACTTTGCCTACACCCCCGAAAACGCTTACCGAGTGATCGCCAAAAGCAATCAATGTGCGGGCTTCGACAAGCGTGATGTGCGCACATGGTGCACGCCATGATGACGTGGCTGCGGGTCTGGAAATGGCTAAATCACCTGCTGAGCCTGATCGGTGCGTTGGCCGTCATCGTGGTCGTGGTGTTCTGGGTCGGGTCGATTCGCAGCAAAGTTGAGCGGGTATTGCCCGAGTATCCCGATGCGGTGTGGCGCGGTGCGGAGGATGGTGGCGACTTCATCGAGATTACCCGGTCGGCGCCGCCGGACTATTTCGTTGAGGTTCGCTCAGAAGGCGGCAGTCTCGTCAGAGAAGGCTGGGTGCGCTTCGCCACCCACGATGGCAAACCGTTGACGATGAACCGTGTCAGCGCTTCCGACGGTGAATACCTCTTCATCGATTCGTACGTGCCGATCACCGCAAGCAAGAGAGGGCAGACTCAGTGAAATTTCGCTCTTGCCAGACAGTGGTGCTGTCGGTTTGCCGAGCTGAGGATGGCGGCTCGCCAATGATCGACGCAGCGGACGAGATGCCCAAGCTCAGTCGCGCTCAACTGAGCTTCTTCATGCTCGCCTTGTGGTGGCCATTGTTGGTGGTGCTCGCGATTTCTTCCTACGACCTGTGGAGTGGCTTGTACACGACGCACGATTCATCCCATACCTATTGGGAATTCCTCTTGTGGTGGGGTATTCCCGGGCTTTTGGGGTTTGCGTTCTGGATGTCTCGATCCGCGAAAAGCAGAACCGAACAACAAGCGCTGCGGATGGTCTGGTGGGCGCCCGTGAAGTTCATCCCCTTTTACATCGTGCCATGGGTGATTTATGGCGTGTGCTGTTTGATCGCTGGGCAGTCTCAAGACGCCTATATGGCTTTCGGCCTGATCATGATTGTGCCTTACCTACTCATCGGCGGTTACGTGTGTGCCGCAGCAACGGTCGCGCTCTACAGGATATTTTTTTGATGAGTTCCACTACCAGGCAGGTAACCCGTGTCCTTTAACCACTACTACCAAAGCGAACTCACCGCACTGCGCCAACTCGGTCGCCGTTTCGCCGAGCGTAGTCCGGCGCTGGCTCCGTATCTGGGGCAGGCCGGGCGGGATCCGGACGTGGAGCGGTTGCTCGAAGGCTTTGCGTTCCTGACCGGACGCTTGCGCCAGAAGCTCGATGACGAGCTGCCGGAGCTCAGCCATTCGCTGATGCAATTGCTGTGGCCGAACTACATGCGCCCGCTACCGGCATTCAGCATTTTGCAGTTCGATCCGCTCAAGCGTTCCGGGCCTGCGTTGCGCGTCGAACGTGATACGCCGATTGAAAGCAAACCGATCGAAGACGTGCGTTGCCGCTTCCGCACCTGCTACCCGACCGAAGTCTTGCCACTGGATCTGGCCGCACTGAATTACTCGGTAAAGGGCGACGGTTCGTTGCTCAGCCTGCGTCTGGAAATGAGCGCCGACGGCCATCTCGGCGAGTTGGAGCTGAGCAAACTGCGTCTGCACTTTGCCGGCGAGCGCTACATCAGCCAGATGCTGTACCTGAGTCTGCTGCGCAACCTCGAAGGCATTGAGCTGATCCCGCTCGACGGTGCCGGCAAGCCAATCGATGGCGTGGCGGGCAAGCCGATGGCGTTCAAGATTCCCGGTGACCGGGTCAAACCGGTGGGCTTTGCCGAAGAAGAAGCGTTGATTCCGTATCCGCTGAACACCTTCCGTGGCTATCGCTACCTGCAGGAGTACTTCGCCTTCCAGGACAAGTTCCTGTTCGTCGACGTCAACGGTCTGGACATCCTCAAGGCGCTGCCGGAAGACACCCTCAAGCAAATGCGCGGGCTGGAGTTGCGTTTCGATATCCGCAAGAGCGGGATCATGCGCATGCGTCCGACGCTGGATAACGTGAAGCTGTTCTGCACGCCGATCGTCAACCTGTTCGAACACGACGCGCTGCCGATTCGCCTCGACGGCAAGCAGGATGAATACCTGCTGCTGCCGGCGGAATACGATCTGGAAAACTGCGGCGTGTTCTCGGTGGAAACCGTCACTGGATGGAAGCCTGGCGGCCTCGGTTATCAGGAATACGTGCCGTTCGAATCCTTCGAGCACGACCCGAGTTTCGACGTGCCCAACAGCCGCCCGCATTACAGCATCCGCCAGCGCTCGTCGCTGCTGCACGACGGCCTCGACACCTACCTGAGCTTCGGCATCCGCCACACCGAGGCCCACGAAACGCTGTCGATCGAGCTGATGTGCACCAACCAGAACCTGCCGAAGAAGCTCAAGCTCGGCGACATCTGCATGGCTTGCGAGGAGACGCCGGAGTTCTTGAGTTTCCGCAACATCACCCCGGCCACCTCGAGTTTCGCGCCGCCGCTGAACCGTGACTTCCTGTGGAAGCTGATCAGCAACATGTCGCTTAACTATCTGTCGCTGGCCGACGTCAATGCGTTGAAGGTGATTCTGGAAACCTACGACCTGCCGCGCTACTACGACCAGCACGCAGAGAAGGTCAGCAAGCGCCTGCTCGGTGGTCTCAAGCACATCAAGCACCACCACGTCGATCGGCTGCACCGCGGCCTGCCGGTGCGCGGATTGCGCACCGAACTGACCATCGACCCGGAAGGGTATATCGGTGAAGGCGACCTGTTCGTTTTCGCCTCCGTTCTTAACGAGTTTTTCGCGCTTTACGCCAGTCTCAATTCATTCCATGAACTGCGGGTAAAAAGCACACAGGGAGAGGTGTACCAATGGACACCACGTATGGGTCTGCAACCCCTGCTTTAAGCGGGTTGACCCGGGTAATACGCGAATACTCGCTGTTTCAGGCCGTGCTGCTGGTGATCGACCGACTGCGCGATGCACACCCGCACCTGAGCGAAGACGATTTGTACGATCAGGTGGAATTCCAGGCCAACCCGAGCCTCGGATTCCCGCGCAGCGATGTCGATCGCGTGGAGTTTTTCGAAGAGCACGGGCAGATGCGCGCGCGCGTACGTTTCAACCTGATCGGCCTGGTCGGCTCCGGTTCGCCGCTGCCGGCGTTCTACGGCGAACAGGCCCTGGGCGACAGCGAAGACGGCAACCCGACACGCAACTTCCTCGATCTGTTCCACCATCGCCTGCAACGGCTGATGCTGCCGATCTGGCGCAAGTACCGCTACCGCGCGAGTTTCCAGAGCGGCGCGATCGACCCGTTCTCGTCGCAGTTGTTTGCGTTGATCGGTCTGGGCGGCGAAGAAATCCGCAAAGCCAAGGAACTCAACTGGAAACGCCTGCTGCCTTACCTTGGCCTGCTCAGCTTGCGGGCGCACTCGGCGGCACTGATCGAAGCCGTGCTGCGTTACTACTTCAAGCACGAAGACCTGGTCATCGAGCAGTGCATCGAACGCCGCGTGGAAATTCTCGAAGAGCAGCGCAACCGTCTGGGGCGCGCCAACAGCATGCTCGGCGAAGACCTGGTGCTCGGCGAACACGTACGCGACCGCAGCGGCAAATTCCGCATTCACATCACCCAACTCGATTGGCAGCGATTCCATGAATTCCTGCCGATCGGTTTCGGTTACCAGCCGCTCTGCGCGCTGGTGCGGTTCACCCTGCGTGACCCGCTCGATTACGACATTCGCCTGGTTTTGCGCCAGGAAGAAATCCGCGAACTGCGCATCGGTGAGCAGAACGCCTGTCGCCTCGGTTGGACCAGTTGGCTGGGCCGCGAGAAAGCGGACGGCGTGGTGACCCTGGGCAGCAAAATTCATTAAGGACGTGAGCCATGATCAACGTAGACCTGCAACAACTCATCCAGGCGCTGGACGCCGAAACCCGTCGTGATCTGGAGCGTTCGGCCGAGCGTTGCGTCGCCCGTGGCGGCAGCAAGATCCTCGTCGAAGACTTGATGCTCGGCCTGCTGGAACGTCCGAACGGGTTGCTCGCCCGCGCGTTGCAAGACGCGGATGTCGATGCCGGTGAGCTCAGCGCCGCGCTGCAATCGCGTGTTGAACACAGCGCTTCGCGCAACCCGGTGTTTGCTCCGGAACTGGTGCAATGGCTGCAAGACGCCTTGCTCGTGGCCAACCTCGAACTGGGCCAGACCCAGGTCGAAGACGCCGCGCTGATCCTCGCGCTGCTGCGCAACCCGATGCGTTATGCCGGCAGCCGTTATCAGCCGCTGCTCGCCAAATTGAACATCGATCGCCTGAAAGAATTTGCCCTGTCGCAACAGGAGCAACCGGCGGCCAACGGCAAACCGGCCGCTCAGGGCGAATCGCTGTTGCAGCGCTTTACCCACAACCTGACCCAACAGGCCCGCGACGGCAAACTCGACCCGGTACTGTGCCGTGACGGCGCGATCCGTCAGATGGTCGACATCCTCGCCCGTCGCCGCAAGAACAACCCGATCGTCGTTGGTGAGGCCGGTGTCGGTAAAACCGCTATTGTCGAAGGCCTGGCCTCGCGCATTGCTGCCGGTGAAGTGCCGCAAGTGCTCAAAGGCGTTGAGCTGCTGTCGCTGGACATGGGCCTGTTGCAGGCCGGCGCCAGCGTCAAAGGTGAGTTCGAGCGTCGCCTCAAAGGCGTGATCGACGAGGTCAAAGCCTCGCCGAAGCCAATCATTCTGTTCATCGACGAAGCCCACACGCTGATCGGCGCCGGCGGCAATGCCGGCGGTTCCGACGCGGCCAACCTGTTGAAACCGGCGCTGGCGCGTGGCGAGTTGCGCACCATCGCCGCGACCACTTGGGCCGAGTACAAGAAATACTTCGAGAAAGACCCGGCGCTGGCCCGTCGTTTCCAGCCGGTGCAACTGCACGAACCGACCGTCAGCGAAGCGGTGACCATCCTTCGTGGTCTGGCTCAGGTCTACGAGAAGAGCCACGGCATTTATCTGCGTGATGACGCGGTGGTGTCTGCTGCTGAGTTGTCCGCGCGTTATCTGGCCGGTCGGCAACTGCCGGACAAAGCCGTCGATGTTCTCGACACCGCTTGCGCCCGCGTGCGCATCAGCCTCGCGGCCGCCCCGGAAAGCCTTGAGCGCCTGCGTGGCGAACTGGCTGAAGGTGGCCGTCAGCGCCAGGCCCTGCGTCGCGACGCCGAGGCCGGTCTGCTGATCGACCACGAAGCGCTGGAGGCACTGGAAGCGCGGCTGGACGAAGCCGAAAACGAAATGGTTGCACTGGAAGCCCTGTGGACTGAACAGAAGCAACTGGCCGAACGCCTGCTGGAACTGCGTCAGCAACTGGCCAAGGCCCGTGAAGCCGCAGCCGTCGAGCCGACCGTCAACATCGAAGAAGACGCCGAAGGCACCGTGATTGAAACCCTCGCCGCTGAAGTCGAGGAAGGTCAAAGCGTCGAAGCGCTGGAAGCCCAGCTCAACGAAACCCACAGCGCATTGACCGCCGCTCAGGTCAAAGAGCGTCTGGTCAGCTTCGAAGTCTGCCCGCGTCTGGTGGCTGAAGTGATCAGCGCCTGGACCGGCGTACCTTTGGCGCAACTGGCCCGTGAGCACAACGCCAAAGTCGCCAGTTTCGCCACCGACCTGCGCACGCGCATCCGGGGTCAGGAACAAGCCGTCCACGCACTGGATCGCTCGATGCGTGCCACCGCGGCTGGCCTGAACAAACCGGATGCACCGGTCGGCGTGTTCCTGCTGGTCGGCCCGAGCGGCGTCGGCAAAACCGAAACCGCGCTGGCCCTCGCCGACCTGTTGTACGGCGGTGATCGGTTTATCACCACCATCAACATGTCCGAGTTCCAGGAGAAACACACCGTTTCGCGCCTGATCGGTGCGCCACCGGGCTACGTCGGTTACGGCGAAGGCGGCATGCTCACCGAGGCCGTGCGCCAGAAGCCGTACTCGGTGGTGCTGCTCGATGAAGTCGAAAAGGCTGACCCGGACGTACTCAACCTGTTCTACCAAATCTTCGACAAAGGCGTGGCCAATGACGGCGAAGGGCGCGAGATCGACTTCCGTAACACGCTGATCCTGATGACGTCGAACCTGGGCAGCGACCGTATCAGCGACCTCTGCGAAGACGGCGCGCGGCCAACCGCCGAGCAGCTCGAAGAAACCATTCGCCCGGTACTCAGCAAGCACTTCAAACCGGCGCTGCTGGCACGGATGAAAGTGGTGCCGTACTACCCGGTCGGCGGTCCGGTGCTGCGCGAGCTGATCGAGATCAAACTCGGTCGTCTCGGCGAGCGCCTCAACCGTCGTCAACTGGATTTCAGCTGGTGCCAGAACCTCGTCGATCACCTGTCCGAGCGCTGCACTCAAAGCGACAGCGGCGCGCGTCTGATCGACCACTTGCTTGATCAGCACGTCCTGCCGTTGGTGGCGGATCGTCTGCTCGATGCGATGGCCACCGGTGAAAGCCTCAAGCGTGTGCATGCCACGCTCGACGGCGACGCCAGCGTGACGTGCGAGTTTGCCTGAGGTGGGCGTGATGTTCACTCAAGTGCCGCAGCCGCTGGTCTATGCCGAAGCGTTGCTGGCGCAGTTCGCCAGCCTTTCGCGGGCGGCGGACGGTGCTGCGCTATTGAGTGACTTTGTGCGTGGGCTGGCCGGGCTGAGTGGTTGCGAACTGACGCAACTGTATCTGCTCGACGCCACCCACACCTGCCTGGGCATGAACGCCGAATACCTCGACGGCGCGCTGCAACCGCGTCAAGCGGCGAGCCTGCCGGCGGACTACAACGGTGAGCAACTGCTGCAATTTGCGCTGTGCCAGAACCGCGTGGTGTGCCTCGACGATTTGAGCGCCAGCCTGCACGAAACCAGTTTTCTGCCGGCCGTGGCAGCGCCGTGGCAGTCGCTGCTGTGCGTGCCGCTGGTCAACCAGCACAAGGCTGTCGAAGGCTTGCTGTTGTGTGCCAGCCGCCATCGCACCGACCTGCAAGGCTTTGCCGACTCACTCGGCCAACTCGGCTCGTTCGTACTCGGCCAATTGCACTTGCTGCAACGCCTGCGTCAACCTCAGGACGTCTCGGCTCCGGTGTTGCGCAGTGTGCCGAGCATCAGTGGTTATGGGCTGATCGGCAAAAGCGCGGCGATGCGCCAGACCTACTCGTTGATCAGCAAAGTCCTGCACAGCCCTTACACGGTGCTGCTGCGCGGCGAAACCGGCACCGGCAAGGAAGTGGTTGCGCGAGCGATTCACGATTGTGGCCCGCGCCGTTCGCAAGCGTTCATTGTGCAGAACTGCGCGGCATTCCCGGAGAACCTGCTGGAAAGCGAGCTGTTCGGCTATCGCAAAGGTGCATTCACCGGTGCCGATCGCGACCGCGCCGGGCTGTTCGACGCCGCCAATGGCGGCACGCTGTTGCTCGACGAAATCGGCGACATGCCGCTGTCGTTGCAGGCGAAAATCCTGCGCGTGTTGCAAGAAGGCGAGATTCGTCCGCTGGGCTCCAACGATACGCACAAGATCGACGTGCGCATCATTGCCGCGACTCACCGTGATCTGGCGGTGCTGGTCAGCGAAGGCAAATTCCGCGAAGACTTGTACTACCGCCTCGCGCAATTTCCGATTGTGCTGCCGGCCCTGCGTCAGCGCGAAGGCGACATTCTTGATCTGGCTCGCCATTTTGCCGAGAAGACCTGCTCTTTCTTGCAGCGTGACCCGGTGTGTTGGTCCGAAGAAGCACTTGAACACCTGTGCGGTTACACCTTCCCCGGCAACGTCCGTGAACTCAAGGCCCTGGTCGAGCGTGCGGTACTGCTGTGCGAGGGCGGCGAGTTGCTGGCCGAGCATTTCTCCCTGCGCATGGAACCCATGTTCGAAGACAACAGCGGCCTGAATCTGCGCGAGCGTATGGAGCAGGTCGAGCGCTCGTTGTTGCTCGATTGCCTGCGCAAAAACGACGGCAACCAGACCCTCGCCGCCCGTGAGTTGGGCCTGCCTCGGCGCACGCTGCTGTACCGCCTCGGGCGCCTGAATATCAATCTTGGAGATTTCGATGGATAGGCCAAGATCATCGATTTCGCCGCAAAAAAACTATTTCAGCGCCGCCCGCAAGGGTCGGCGCTTTGTGCTTTGTCTACCCCTGGAGACCCTCTGATGTCTGTTCGTCACTGGCACGCTGTCCTGCTGACCCTCGTCGTTCTATGCGGCCTTGGCGGCTGTAGCGGCAATTACAAATTCAACGACAATGACTATCGCCCGTTGGGTGATCCGCAAGCGGTCAATCGCGGCAAGTGACCGCAAGGAGCATCAAACATGGAATTGGTTTTCGAAATGCTGAACACCAAGCAGTTCGTGCCCACCGAGTTGTGCCAGAAGACCTTCAAACAGGCTGGCGGCGTCATCGGGCGGGGCGAGGACTGCGACTGGATCATCCCTGACCGCAAGCGTCATCTGTCCAATCATCATGTGATTGTCAGTTACCGTGAGGGCACGTTTTTCCTGACCGACACCAGCAGCAATGGTGTCCAGGATGGCGCAAGCGGCGCACGCCTGCACAAGGGCGAACCGGTCCGCATCGAACACGGCAGCACCTACGTGCTGGGCGACTTCGAGATCCGTGCGCGACTGGTGCGTGACCCGGCGACCTTCGACGGCGAAGTCGGCCGTCCACGCGCCGCTGGCAGCATCATCCCGGACGACGCGTTCCTCGACCTCGACCCGCTCAACGCCCTCGAACAGCAAGAGCGCGTCTATTCGGAAATCGACGAACTGCTGGCGCCCAACACCAAACCTGAAGACTCCCGTCAACGTGCCGACTACGCCCGCATCGACATGGAAAGCCTGATGGTGCCGGAGCTGATCGCCGCGCCCGCCGAACCTGAGCCTGCTCCGGCACCCAAAGCCGTCGAGCGCCAAAGCGAAGGTTTCTGGGAGCATTTCGGCGCCGCGCTGGGTGTGGATCTCAAAGGCGTCAGCCACGACGAACGCGAAGCCCTGGCGCTGAACGCCGCGCGTCTGTTGCGTCAAAGTGTCGGTGGTTTGCAGCAGAGCCTGCGCACCCGTTCGGAGTTGAAAAACGAGCTGCGTCTGGCCCAGACCACCGTGCAAGGCACCAACAAGAACCCGCTGAAATTCGCCGTCGACCCGAGCGAAGCGCTGCAGATTCTGTTGCAGCCAAGCAAGCCTGGGCATTTGCCGGCTGAGCAGGCCATTTCCCGTGCGTTCCGCGATTTGCAGGCGCATCAGGTGGCTTTGCTGACCGCCAGCCGTGCCGCCGTGCGCGGCACGCTGGAACACTTCTCGCCCGAGCAACTGACCCTGCGTTTCGAGCGCGACAACAAACCGTTGATCGCCACGTCGGGCGGGCGCTGGAGAGCGTTCGGCCGTTACCACCAGGCCCTGCGTCAGGACGATGACTGGAGCGAGCGTCTGCTGGCCCGCGACTTCGCCCAGGCCTACGAAGAACAGATCCGCCTGATCTCCACCCTCCACACCGACCACCAAGGATGATGCGCATGTCTCGCCGCTCGACCGCTTTTTTCAAGACGCTGACTGCGCTCACCGTGCTGGTGCTGCTCGCCGGTTGCTCGTCGCTGTCGCCGTACTCGAAAGTGACCAAGATCAACCTGAAACTGACCGGCAGCGATCAGTTGAACCCTGACCTCAACGGCCGCCCGTCGCCGATCGTGGTGCGTCTGTTCGAACTCAAGCACCCGGTGACCTTCGAGAACGCTGACTTCTTCAGCCTTTACGAGCGTGCCAAAGAATCCCTTAACCCGGATCTGGTGGCCAGCGAAGAACTCGAACTGCGCCCGGGTGAAACCGTGGAAATGAAACTCAGCGTGGAGGAGGGCAGCCGCTATGTGGGCGTTCTCGCCGCCTACCGTGACCTGCCGGAAACCCAGTGGCGCTACACGGTGCAGATCACCCCGCTGGAAATCACCGAGGCGGACCTGACCCTCGACCAGGCCGGTATTCGCAACACCCATCAAGTGCTCGCCAAGGCGGATGACTGAACATGAATACCCATAAAGTCATTTGGCAGGAAGGCATGTTGCTGCGTCCGCAGCACTTCCAGCACAACGATCGCTATTACGATCACCAGATGAAAACCCGCACCCAGTTGCTGGGTGGTTACACCTGGGGTTTCCTCAATCTGGAGATCGACTTGCAGTTCCTCAACATGGGCAAACTGGTGATCAGTGAAGCCTCGGGGATTCTGCCGGACGGCAGCCTGTTCGAACTCGGTGGCAACACCGAACCGCTGGCGCTGGACGTACCGCCAAACACCGGCAACACGCCGATCTACCTGGCGCTGCCACTGGTCACCGGCAACCACATCGAATCGCGCCGTCCGGAGCAATCCGACGTGCTGGCGCGTTACACCGCGTACGACGCCGAAGTCGCTGACTCCAACGCCGGCGACGACTCGGCCAGCCAGGTCAGCTGTGGTCGCCCCGATTTCAAACTGTTGCTCGGCGAGCAACAGAGCGATCAGGCCTACGTGAAGCTGAAGATCTGCGACGTACTCGACACCACGCCCGACGGCGTCATCAGCCTCGATCCGGACTTCGTGCCGACCTACATTCAGGCTCATGCCTCCAGCTACTTGCTGTCGTGCCTGAAAGAAGTCATCAGCATGCTCAGCCACCGTGGCGACACCATTGCCGAGCGGATTCGCTCCAACGGCAAGGTGGGCGGCGCAGAAGTCGGCGACTTCATGATGCTGCAACTGATCAACCGCACCGAACTGTTGCTGCGCCACTATCTGGGGCTGGAGCAGGTGCACCCGGAAGAGTTGTACCGCACGTTGCTGACCATGCTCGGCGATCTGGCGACGTTCTCCGGCGAGAGCAAACGCCCGCGTCTGGACAGCCGCTACTCCCACGCCGACCAGGGCGCGAGCTTTCGCAAACTGATGGACGCGATCCGTCAGGTGCTGTCGATGGTGCTTGAGCAGCACGCCATCGAACTGATCCTGCAAGCGCGGCAGTACGGGATCATCGTGTCGCCGTTGCACGACCACAAACTGCTGGGCTCGGCGTCGTTCGTGCTGGCGGCCAGTGCCAACTGCGACTCCGAAGAACTGCGGCACCGCTTGCCGGCGCACCTCAAGGTTGGTCCGGTGGAGCGTATCCGCCAACTGGTCAACCTGCACCTGCCGGGGATCAAGGTCAAACCTTTGCCCGTCGCCCCACGGCAGATCGCGTTCCACTCGAACAAAACCTACTTCATCCTCGAACTCAGTTCCGAAGATCTGGCACAACTCGAGCGCTCCGGCGGCTTCGCGTTCCATGTGTCCGGCGAATTCGCCGAGCTTGAACTGAAATTCTGGGCCATCAGGAACTGACCGACATGAACACGGAAACGGAATACAGCCAGGACGACAAAACAGTCTTGCTCGACCGTCAGGGCCACGGACCGGCGTCGAGTCCACTGACCGACTTCGCCGCGCCGCCGCGTTTCGAGCAACTGGAAGAACGCATGATCTACGCCGCACGCGTGCGCCCGGCGGAAGCGTTCAACATCAGCCTCAATTCGCTGGTCGCCGCGTCGTCCGAGTTGCTCTCGGAAGTGGTGCGCCTCAAGCACAGCGAAACCCGCGAAGACCTTTATGCGCTCAACGCGCGCCTGACCGCCGGGCTCAAGCTGTTTGAAGTGAGCGCCCTGCACAACGGCGCCGAAAGCAGCCAGGTGATGGCGGCGCGTTACGTGCTCTGCACCGTGGTCGACGAAGCCGTCGTGACCACACCGTGGGGCAACGAAAGCGAGTGGTCGCAGATGAGCCTGCTCAGCAGCTTCCACAACGAAACCTTCGGTGGCGAGAAGTTCTTCCAGCTGCTTGATCGGCTGTCGAAAAACCCGGTCAAACACCTGCCAATGCTGGAGCTGATGTACCTGTGCCTGTCCCTCGGTTTCGAGGGCAAGTACCGCGTACAGGCGCGCGGCATGCTCGAACTTGAAGGCATCCGTGATGCCTTGTACCGGCAGATCCGTCAGTTGCGTGGCGACGTGCCGCGCGAGTTGTCGCCGCATTGGGAAGGCTTGAACGATCAGCGCCGCAACCTGGTGCGCATCGTGCCGGCGTGGATGGTGGTGTTGTTCACTTTCGTCTGTCTGGTGGTGATGTATTCGGGCTTCGCCTGGGTCTTGGGTGAGCAGCGCGACACCGTGCTGCAACCTTACCAGCCGCTTGATCCAGCCGCGGTTCAACCGCAGTCGCAGCCGTAAACAGGGACGTGTGATGAAAAAGTTTTTCAAGAAAGTCGGCGCCTTCCTGCGCCAGACCTGGGTCTGGACCCTGCTGCTGGTGCTGTTCGTGGCACTGCTGGTGTGGTTCGTTGGCCCGTTGTTGGCGGTTGATGACTACAAGTTCTGGGAGAGCCCGACCTCTCGCCTGTTGACCATCGCCGTGCTGTTCCTGATCTGGGGCCTGACCATGGTCTTCGTCAGCTGGCTCGCCGGTGTACGCAAGAAAGAAGTCGAAGCCACCGAAGACGGCCAGGATCGCATCCGCCGCGAAGAGCTGATCGACGACGAACAGAAAGAGTTGAAGGTGCGTTTCAAAGACGCGCTGAAAACCCTGAAAACCTCGAGCCTGTATCGTGGCCGCAGCGAGCGCTGGCGCAACGAACTGCCGTGGTATCTGTTGATCGGCCCGCAGTCCAGCGGCAAGACCAGCCTGCTGGACTTCTCCGGTCTGGAATTCCCGATCAACAAGATCGACCGCAAGCTGACCCGCGACACCCAAGGCACCCGTCATTGCGACTGGTACTTCGCCGACCACGGCGTGCTGATCGACACCGCCGGGCGTTACATGACCCAAGGCGAGAAAGACGTCGACGGCAGTGCCTGGACCACGTTGCTGGAACTGCTGCGCAAGCGTCGTCGCGGTCGTCCGTTGAACGGCGTGCTGGTGACCATCCCGGTGGAAACCCTCACCGGTGGTAGCGAGCAAGACATCGACACCCTGGCGCGCCAGGTGCGTGGTCGCCTGCAAGAGATCTATCAGAAGCTGCACGTCGACGTGCCGGTGTATCTGGTACTGAGCAAGGCCGACAAACTGCTGGGTTTTGACGAGTTCTTCGATCAACTGACCCGCGAAGAAAGCGATCAGGTGCTGGGTACCAGTTTCCGCAAGGATCAACAGGGCACCGACGTGGCTGTGCTGCGCGGCGAGTTCGAAGAACTGCTGCGTCGCCTCAACAGCCAAGTGATCATGCGCATGCACTCCGAGCGTGACACTCAGCGCCGTGGCCGCATCCTCGACTTCCCGCATCAACTGGGGCAAATCGGCGAGCGTCTGTGCCTGTTCGTCGACATGGCGTTCACCGGCAACCGTTACCAGCGTGCAACGCAACTGCGTGGTTTCTACCTGACCAGCGCACCGCACCTGACCCAAGAGATGGATTCGACCACTGCCGCGATCGGCGCCAACCTGGGCATCAATGCCGGTGTGTTGCCGACCCTGCGCAGCGGTCGCTCGCGATTCATCCACCATTTGTTCAGCCAGGTGATTTTCCCCGAGGCCGATCTGGCCGGTCTGGACAAGCGCGAACGCAGCCGCATCAACTGGGGCCAACGTGCGCTGTACGTCGGCGCACTGGCGGCATTGGCGTTGTTCGGCATGCTCTGGGCGGGCGGTTTCTCGGCCAACTACGAGCGTCTGGAAAACCTGCGCAATCTGGCGCAGAACTGGACTCAGCAACGCTCGGTGCTGTCCCCGCGCGATGACGCGATGGGCGCGTTGAAAACCCTCGACACCAGCTACGCGGCAACGCAGGCGTTCCCGAAAAAGGGCGACGTGTCGTACCACGAGCGTGGCGGCCTGTATCAGGGCGAAGACGTTAATCCGGTGGTCAAGGAGGCTTACGAGCGCGAGCTTGAAACGCAACTGCTGCCCCGCGTCGCAACCCTGCTCGAAGGCCAGATCCGCGCCAACATGAAGGACCGCGAACGCCTGATCAACAGCCTGCGTGCGTACCTGATGTTGAACATGAAGGATCGTCGCGATGCGGCATGGCTCAAGGACTGGGTGGCTACCGACTGGTCGCAGCGCTACACCGGCAACACCGCGGTGCAGAACGGCCTGAACCACCACCTCGAACGCCTGCTGAAACAGCCTTTCATCTACCCGCTGAACGATCAGTTGGTGGCTCAGGCTCGTCAGGTCTTGCGCAGCGAATCGTTGGCCACCGTGGTCTACCGCATGCTCCGCGAGCAGGCGCGCAACCTGCCGGAATACCGTTTCAGCCAACACCTCGGCCCGCAGGGCTCGCTGTTCATCGGCACCGACTACGTGATCCCGGGGTTCTACACCCAACAGGGTTATCAGCAGTACTTCTCGGTGCAGGGCTCGGCACTGGTCACCGACATCCTGCGTGACAACTGGGTGCTGGGCGAAGGCGCGGGCATCAGCGACATGGACTTGCGTCGCCTGATGGTCGAACTGGAGCAACTGTACTTCCGCGACTACGCCAACTACTGGAGCGAAGCCGTTGGCCAGGTGGCATTGCCGCCAATCAACGACGCCGGTGAAGGCGCCGAGCAACTGGCGGGCCTGACCTCGGCCAACTCGCCGGTGCTGGCATTGCTGACCGAAGTGCGTGAAAACACCCGCTTCCCGGCGGCCGCTGATCCGGTGGACGAGGCCGGCGATGCTGCCGATGCCTTGGCTGGGCAGAAAGGCAAACTGGGCAAAGTCGGCAAACTGGCGTCGGCGGTAGCCGACAAGGCTTCGGCCCTGAACGTCGCGAAAAACCTGCCGGACACTGCCAAGAAGTCGCTGCAACGTCGCTTTGAACCGCTGCATCGCTTGCTCGATGACAACAACGGCCCTGCCGCTGATCTGACCCCGGCACTGAGCGCGCTCAACGACCTGCAACTGCAACTGGCCAGCCTGGCCCGTTCCAGCACGCCGGAACAAGCCGCGTTCGAACTGGCGAAAACCCGCATGGGCGGCCAGCGTGATGCGCTGACTAACCTGCGCAATGCCTCCGGTCGTCTGCCGCGTCCGCTTAGCGTGTGGTTCAACGTGCTGGCCGAAGACTCCTGGCGCCTGGTGCTCAGCGATGCCTACCAATACCTGAACGGCCGTTATCAGAACGAGTTGTACAGCGTGTATGGCAAAACCATCAGCAAGCGCTATCCGTTCAGCGCCAGCAGCACCAGCGACGTGGCGATCAGCGACTTCCGCGATTTCTTCAAGGCGCAAGGCGTTGTTGACCGCTTCTTCGACAACTACATGCGTCCGTTTGTCAGCGGTGATCCGGGCAACTACCGGATGCGCAGCGTCGACGGCCACAGCCTGCCGGTGTCCAAGGTCTACCTCGATCAGATGGCCGCTGCGCAGACGATTCGCAAGAGCTTCTTCTCGATCAACCCGGCCGAACCGCAAGTGCAGTTCAAACTGGAGCCGTACACCCTCGACCCTGCCGTCAGCCGTTCCGAATTCAAGTTCGGCGACCAGACCATGGAATACCGTCACGGCCCGATCCTGCCCATGTCGTTCAAATGGCCAACCGATGCTGAAGACGGTCGCACCAGCCTGGTGATGGACAAGATGGCGGGGCGCCCGATCGGTATCGAGAAGAACTCCGGCCCATGGTCACTGTTCCGTCTGTTCGACCTGATGCAGACCGAGTACCTGAGCGGTCGTGACGTGTTGGTGCTCAAAGCCAATGTGGGTGGCCTGCGTGCCAACTACCTGCTGTCCAGCCAACGCACGCCGAACCCGTTCGACATGGGCGTACTGCGCACCTTCCGTATGCCGGTGCAGCTCTGATGCTCGTGGCCAGTCCCTGGCGCAGCGCGGCGCGTACCGACCCGGGCAAGGTGCGGGCGCGCAACGAAGATGCCTTCCTCGACAATCCGCAGCAGGGGCTGTGGGTGGTCGCGGACGGCATGGGCGGTCATCAGGGTGGCGACATCGCCAGCCAGTTGATCGTCGCCAGCCTGGCTGATTTGCCGCAACACGATGACTTCGACGAGCGCCTCAAAGCCATTCGCCAGTGCCTGCACTGGTTGAATCGGCGTTTGGGACAAGAGTTGACCGTCACCGCCGGACGTCACGACAGCATCATGGGCAGCACCGTCGTGGCGCTGCTGATGGAAGGCAATCGCGCGGCCTGCATTTGGGCTGGCGACAGCCGTTGTTATCTGTGGCGCGGGCAGCGTTTGTATCAACTGTCCAAAGACCATTCGCTGCAACAGCAACTGATTGACGAACAGCAAATGAGCGTCGAACAGGCGGCAGCGCACCCGGCGGCTCAGGCATTGACCCGAGCCGTCGGCGCCGCCGAAACACTGACCCTGGATGTACTGGAACTTGAGGTGTATCCGGGCGATGCGTTTTTGCTGTGCAGCGATGGTTTGTACCAAGGCATGAGCAGCGATGCCCTCGGCAACGCCCTCAGCCTCAGCGCGCCACATGTGGCGCTGGAACGTTTGTTCGACGGCGCCCTGCGGGGCTCCGCTCGCGACAACCTGACAGCCGTGGTGATCCGCCAATGACCAACATCGAATCACCCATCGATGACGTGCTGATGAGCGAAGAACAGGCCAACAACCTGACCTACTTCGCCTTCGCCAAGGAACACAAAGCAGAACCTTTGCCAGCGCCAACCAAGGCCAGCATCGGTGCACTGCCAGACATACTCGCCGGTCGCTACCACCTCGAGCGTCTGCTCGGGGCGGGCGGCATGGGCGCTGTTTACCGGGCCAGGGATCTGCTGCACGAACAGTTCGGCGATCCCGACCCTTACATCGCGCTGAAAATCCTCAGCGAAGAATTTGCCGAATCGCCGGACGCCAGTGCCTTGCTCTACGGCGAGTTCGCCCTGACCCGACGCCTGCGCCACGACAACGTTGTGCGCGCACACACCTTTGAAGTCGACACCGATTGCCAGCGGGCCTTCATCACCATGGAATACATGCGTGGCCTGACCCTGGACAAATTGCTCTGCGAGCGGCCACTGGGCCTGCCGTGGAAAGAACTGCGCGACATCGTCCTGCCGCTGCTCGACACGCTGGCCTACGCCCACCGTCGCGGCGTGCTGCACGGCGACATGAAACCGAGCAACGTCATGCTCAGCGAAGACGGCTTGCGCCTCTTCGACTTCGGTTTGGGCCAGGCAGAAGAGGGCACCTTGCCCGGCCTGCCGCACCTGAGCCGCGAACGCTTCAACGCCTGGACCCCGGGCTACGCCGCCCCCGAACTGCTTGAGGGCCAACCCTTGTCGGCCAGCGCAGACGTGTACGGCGTGGCCTGTGTGATTTATGAACTGGCGAGCGGCAAACACCCGTTCCGCCGCTTGCCCTCGACCCAGGCCCGCGACGAGCACCTGGAGCGCGAACTGCAAGCACCGGCGAATTTACCCAAACACGGCTGGCCAGCGCTGCGAACCGCGCTGAGCTTTGATCCGGCAGCACGCACCATCACTGCCGACCAATTGCGTGACGCCTTGGGCGCCACTTCGTCCTGGCTACAACGTCTGCGGTTTCGGGCGTAACGGATGACATTCGAACAGGGAGCACACGATGTTCAATTCAGCTAACGAAACCCACTTCAGCCTCAAGGTCGAAGACTACGTGGGCGACCTGCAAGTGCTGTCGTTTGTCGGCACAGAAGGCATCAGCCAGCCGTATCGTTTCGACCTCGAACTGGTCAGTGAAAACCCCGATCTGGACCTGGAAAAACTTCTGCACAAGCAGGCGTTTCTGGCGTTCGATCCGCAGGGCTCAGGCATCCACGGCCAGATCTACCGCGTCGCCCAGGGCGATGCCGGCAAGCGCCTGACCCGCTACAAAGTGTCGATGGTGCCGCAACTGCAATACCTGCATCACCGCACCAACCAGCGCATCTACCAGCAAATGTCGGCGCCGAAAATCATCGCGCTGATCCTTGAAGAACACGGCATCAAGGGCAACGCCTACAGCTTCCAGCTGAGCCAGCCGTGCCCGGATCGCGACTATTGCGTGCAGTACGACGAAACCGACCTGCATTTCGTCCAGCGTCTGTGCGAAGAAGAAGGCATTCACTACCACTTCCAGCACAGCGAAAAAGCCCACCTGCTGGTGTTCGGCGACGACCAGACCGTGTTCCCGAAACTCGGGCAGCCGACCGCTTACGTGCAGGGCAGCGGCATGGTCGCCGACGAACCGGTGATCAAAGGCTTCAAGCTGCGCCTGGAAACCCGCACCCGCCGCGTCACCCGCCGCGATTACGATTTCGAAAAACCGCGCCTGCAAATGGAAGCGGCCTACAAACCTGAAGGCGCTCTCGATAGCAAAGACGCCGAACCGGATCTCGAAGACTACGACTACCCCGGCCGCTTCATCGACCGCGCGCGCGGCAAGTTCCTCAGCCAACGCGCCCTCGAACGCCACCGCGCCGACTACCGCCAGGCCGAAGGTCGCGGCGACCAGACCACACTGGTCAGCGGCCACTTCATGGAAATGTCCGACCACCCGCGCACCGAGTGGAACGACCTGTGGCTGCTCACCGAAATCGTCCACGAAGGCAAACAGCCGCAAGTCCTCGAAGAAGGCGTGACCAGCGACACCTCCGACAACAAGGACGACTTCCACCAGGGCTACCGCAACACCTTCCTCGCCACCCCGTGGGACGTGTTCTACCGCCCGGCCCTCGAACACCCGAAACCCCGCGTCCTCGGCAGCCAGACCGCCCACGTCACCGGCCCCAAAGGCGAAGAAATCCACTGCGACCAGTACGGCCGCATCAAGGTGCAATTCCACTGGGACCGCGAAGGCCAGGCCGACGACAAAACCAGCTGCTGGCTGCGCGTTTCCAGCTCTTGGGCCGGCGACCGCTACGGCGCCATCTCCATCCCGCGCATCGGCATGGAAGTCCTCGTCACCTTCCTTGAAGGCGACCCCGACCAACCCCTCGTCACCGGCTGCCTGTACCACAAGGAAAACCCGGTGCCGTATGCACTGCCGGCGAACAAGACGCGCAGCGTGTTCAAAACCCTCAGCTCACCGGGGGGCGGCGGTTACAACGAACTGCGCATTGAAGACAAGAAAGGTGCCGAACAGATCTACATTCATGCCCAGCGCGATTGGGATGAAAACGTAGAGCACGACCAGAAGATTCGGGTCGGGAATGAACGTCATGACACGGTGGTGAAGAACACCTACACCGAGCTGAAGGCCGAAGAACACCGCACCACCATCAGCGATCGCAAGATTGAAGCGAAGCTGGATGATCACCTGACGGTTGGGCAAAACCAGCATGTGAAGCTGGGCACGGCGCAGCTCACCAGCGTGGGGAAAGAGATTCACCTCAAGGCTGGGGACAAGATTGTTATTGAGGCCGGGACAGAGCTGACCATTCTTGGCGGTGGCAGCTTTATCAAGCTCGATGGCGGCGGCGTGACGGTGGTTGGGCCGGTGGTGAAGATTAATGCTGGCGGGGCGCCTGGGAATGGGACCGGGATCGGGATTAAACCGCCGGTGCTGCCGGGGGCGGCGGATAAGGATAAGGCGGGGAGTTTGATGGATCAGGCGTTGGCGAATTCGCCGCCGGAGAAGGTTAAACCGAAGGCTTTTTTTGTGTTTTCTGAGTGATGAGTTCGTGATGACAAAGAGCAATCGAGTGCGTCAATTCAAGCTGAAATGTCTGGCGTTGCTGGCGTTCGGGTTGTGTTCAGGAGCCTTTGCGGCGCAATCGAGCACCGTGAAATGCCCGAGTAACAACTTCGCAGATTTTGCAAAAGAGTTCTCGGCCAAGCCTGAGGTACAGCAAGCGTTTATCGCCTCGCCCGTGGTCGAGCAAACAGTAGTCGCCACCGAGTCAAAGCCGCGAGTGGTAGAGCGAAAGTCGAAGGTGTTGGACCTTCAATCGTTGGTGATGCTTGCTCCCGACAGCAACGCGAAGTCCGGGTTGAGCATGCAAGTCCAACTGCCGAACCATATAGTTGTTCGCGATTACAATGGTGAAGTGCTGAATATCTTCACTTTCAAACATAACGACTGTTGGGTATTGACCCGTGCTGAAGACTGGTCGCTTGAGGCTGTACTTGATGCTCAATACCCGAACTTAAAGGCTTCACCGGGTGAGCGCGCACTAAAAAGAGGGGCGATGTATAACCATCTGGGTATCGATAGCGAGTCCTCTTCTTCCAGTCAGTTGTACATTTCTGCTCTGAATAGTTATTTACATGGGGCAGACCAAGGCTCCGCAGAGGCTGCCTTTGCAGCGGCGGGGATCAGCCTTTCAGGTCAAGCTCCACGGTTGGAAAACGTAAAGATCCTTCAACTACTGGAGTCAGCTGCCAAGAGCGTACCTGAAGCAGGGATCGCCCTTGCTGACTTCTATTGCGATGAAGGCAATTACGAAGAGAAGCGAGCCTGTGTAAATCCAGAAAAGTCATTGGGGGCTCTTGTAAGCTCTGCCCGGCTCGGTTCCCCGAGTGCATTGATTCAACTAGGCGGCGCCTATGAAACCGGCGCCATCATCCCTAGCGATTTGGCCCGGGCGATGGCGTGTTATCAGGAGGCCGACAAGAAAGGCAATGAGGCAGGTGCTAGAGGCGTCGAACGACTAAGCACCCAAGGCGTTACCGCAAATAATTCAATTCATTGCCTTTAAAGCAGGATGCTATCGATGAGCACGGGTCTACTTGAACAGCGCGCCAAATACCCTTACAGCGGATACGAATACGGTTATGGTAAGGGCGGATCTGCGGACGAAGACGGTAACGGTCGGAAGGAAATTGATTGTTCTCACTTACTAAACCTAATGCTCCGTGATGCGGGGTATAACATCCCTTACCGCACTACAAGTCAACTTGCGACAGACACCACGCATTTCGAGTTCATTGCCCTCAACAGCGTTCAGCCGGGTGATATCGCGCTATGGACAGGTATGCACCATACCGGCGTGATCGAGGACATGGACGTTAACCGGGTCAAGGGGAATTTTTTCGGCTCACAGAGTTCGACCGGGCCAAAGTCCGCAAAGTACGGTGAGGGCAGCGGCTACTGGCCGATGCCGAACAAGTATCTCCGGCCAAAGGCGGAGTACAAGAGCGGTGCGCAACCGACGCCCGCTCCCGCGCCAGCAGCAACCCCTGCTCCAACAGGGTCACCGCTGATGAGCTTTCAATATCCATTCAGAAAGGCGGACGGGAAGCAGTTTGAGAGTGCCGACGAAATATATAAAGCGTTAGAAAAAGAAACGTCGGGCCACTATCTTCTGGGTAGTAATAAGTTCTGGCATGGTGGTATTCACATCAGCAATGCTAGCGCTCCTCAGTGCATCTTGAACGAACCAATTCGGTGTATGGCCGACGGTGAAGTCGTGGCCTACCGACTTAACGAAGATTATTTGGAGTCTACATTCGGTGAAAATGAGAAAAAACTGAAGTATTCCAACTCGTTTTGTTTGGTGCGACATGAGTACAAATCTGCGCCAAACCCAGAAGACGGACCGAATAAAGGCAAGCAAAACAAGCTGAATTTCTACAGCTTGTACATGCACCTTCTGCCCTTCAAGCGTTATCCGCTGACTGAGGAAGAAACTCCGAAGCCTCAAGTGACCATGAAAGTAAGTGACTTCAACGCTTACGACGATTTTCCTGAATCCAGTAGCGTTCAGAACGTTGGCAAGCTCGTTGCGGGGACCAAACTTGAGATATTGGATCAAAAGGACTTAGGCAACGTTACCTATGCGAAAGGGAAAATCCTGTCAGGTAGCGTTAAAAAGAGTGGCCACAAAGTTCGCGAGGCTGGCAAAGAGGTCTGGTTCGCATACTTGAAAGATGGAGAACCCTACAAAAACTCCAAACCCGCACGTATATGGCTGGCAGACCCGATCCCGGAGCGTTTAAAGCCCAAATATTGGCAAGGTAAGGTTAAGGGAACCGCGTTGAAGAGATTGGATCTTTATCAGGATCCTGTCTCTGCGCAAAATGGGCAGACTGCCGGTGCTAAGATGGGGTCGCTGCAACTTACCCCTCAAAGTGCGGTAGAGTTTGAAAGCAAAGAGGTACTGAACCTCAATGTTTCAGGGACAATTCGTCGAATGGCGAAATGTACCAGCAGCGGTAGCTTGGCCGGGACGGGAAGCCTTCCTCCCAGCTTCTGGGCGATTGTGGAAAACCACCACGTTGCCTGGGATGTAATCCCGAGTAGCTTCAATTCTGTAGAACCTGCAAGTACCGGTATCAAGGCGGGAGATCCGATTGGCTATCTGGGATTGACTGAGAATCTGACTGGCGAAGATGGCGGTGTAGCGAGTAAGTATCAAGTACACGTCGAGATATTTACTGCCGAAGCTGATGTAAAAGACTTCCTCAAGAATACGGCTGGGCTGAAGATCGGCAAGCAATACCTGTATTTGCCGGCCGGAGGTGAGCTGAAGAAAAAAGCACCTGCGACGGATAGTACGGTGTTGAAGACGGAACATGCGGTTGATTTGAACAAGACCCCGGTCATTAAAGTGGGTACCGACGATTACTACGATGTGACCGTTACTGACAATGCTCAGGCCGTCAATGGTCTGGTCAAGAAAGCCGGTGCACAGATCATCACTCAGCATGATTGGGAAAAGCTGGGGTTTCAGATCGTCGAAGAAACCAATGCGACAGCGGACGGGTTTCTCGATCCGAAAGACATGCCTGCGTTCTTTCAGGATCTGTTTGCGAAGATTGATAAAGACCAGAGCGGGGACGTCGATCCGACCGAGTTGGCCGAGGCGTTGAAAAACCCTGATACGCGGTCGCAATGGTCCAAGCTGGTTGCACATCATCCGACGGAGTGGAAAGCGAAAGCAGATGCTCCAAAATGGAGCCGGCTTGACACTGAGCTTGAGCACGCCCCGAAGACACTGAAGCATGAGAAAGAAAGGATCAGCAGCTATGTGTTTTGGGATGAACTGAAAGAAAAGGCTGCTATCAGTACCGACTTGATATGGCATTTCCATTCGATTGCCTTTGTAGCGAATGCGCTGTCGGCCGTTTGCATTCCACTCAACAAGGCCAAAGAAATCGCACTATTGGTTTCCTCCGGATACGAAGGAAAGAGCAAGTTGGATTATGAGGCACTGGCCGGTAACTTCGATGGTCAAGGTATGTCTTTTGGTGTTATTCAGTGGAACTTCGGGCAGGGCACGTTAGGGCCAGTTCTGCTGGAGATGCGTGGAGCAGATCAAGCCACGTTTGACGGATGTTTTGGTGCCAACATGAATTTCCAGACACTGATAAATTCGTTGAACTCTGCGAATACCGCCGCCCAAATGAGTTGGGCGACGGGAGTAATCGCCAGCAACAATGCAGGATGGAAATCGGCTTTCAAGAAGCTTGGTGAGGTCGAAGCGTTTCAAAAGATTCAGCTAAATCATGCGGCTAAATATAATGAGAATGTGACGTCTTGTATCAAGTTGATGCGCGAATTGGCACCGAATCTGATGGTGAAGATTCAACTGCGTACTTACTGTGCGCTATACGACTTGTGTGTTCAGCAAAATCATCTCGCGAAGGCGGAGCAGCTTATTAGAACCGAGTTCCCTAGTGCTAATATTACTACCCAAAAAGAGCTACTGATTTTTGTCTGTAAAAAACGAGCGGAAAAAGCCTCAGAGGCGTATAGGGCCGATGCCTTCAGTCGCCGGATGGGAATCATTCAGGGACAAAAGTATACCGCTACAATGAGTGGCAATACTGCCACGCGAGAAAACGGCAATTACGAAATAATCGTAGAGGGTGACATCTGTGAGCTTTAAATTCCGCTGGTTTATTATTTTGATTTTGTTTTCGTCTCCAGCGTGGAGCGAAGGGAAAAAGCTGGCATGCGATCCTGATACCAATATTTGCTCAGTGGCTATTTCGGATCACTTCTGTGGTTCTGATGGCGTTCCAAAGGCGAAGTTTGATATCAGGAGCCAGAGTTATATATTGAGCTGTGAATGTGACTGTAGCTCTCAGGAAAACGCCTTCTGGATTTTGAGTGCTGACGGGAAGGTGCAAACACTTGATGCGAGCAAGATCGTAAGTGGCGTGGATATTATCAAGAATAAATCCGGAGTGCCTGACGCTTTCGGTGTGGTTCCTTATTGTCAACCAATTAATGCAAATGGTGAAAGTCTGGTGTATCTACAGAAAGGTCCTGGCTCCGCGGGGCAATCACAACCATATTGCTATTCAGTACTTGAACATGATGAAGCGCAGAAATGTGAAAGCGCTGAATGTCTGAGTAAGATAGAAATGGTTTCTGGTGTTGAGAAAAATATAAAAGAAGAGCTTTTAGTCGAGTTTAAAAACGCCACGTCGCGCGTTTATAAGGATAAAGCAAGATTTTCTGGCTTTCCGAAGCGTGAGTTTATTGAACGCTACATTGGTAAGTATGGTTACTCTTCTGCCAGCCAACAAGTGTTCAATGACGTAGCATTTTTTTGGCAGCAAGCAGGCTTCAACACCGAAGCAATTTGGCTCTTGAAGAAAGTTATTTCAGAAAGTCCGAAGCGGACAGTTGCCTATCTTAATCTCGCAGATGCTTATTGGGAGGCGGGTGATAAAGCATCCGCGGGAAAGAGCTATAAGGTATACACCGATCTCATGAGCGAGAATGGCAAGCAAGCCAAGGTTCCTGATCGGGTTAGGCAGCGTGCTACAACGCAGTAATAGAAGAAGTTGCAGAGTACTCTCTTTCTGTTAAGGCTCACGGGTTATGACCAGGCCTTGGTCTGTCCCCATTTTTCTACTGTTGTAACTAATCCGATTACAAATGCGATTCTGTACGGAACTAATCTTCCTCAAGGTGCCGTAAGGTCTGGCAGAAACTCCTTCATTATGGATGTTTGATATGAAATACCTAGGTTTTTTTTGATTGGTATTCTTCCAAGTTTAACATGGGCTTCTGCTCGTGAGATATGCGATGTTCAGAAGGATTCAATAAGTTTTATTTCCGATTGGAAGGTTGGCGAAAGTAAGGTTGAGGTTTTGTCGACACAAGATGGCAAAGAGCTTTTAGTTGATCATGGAAGGATCGTTTTTGTAGGTGATTTGAATAACGATAATATCGATGATTTTATATTTGAGGCATCAACGGGTGTCGGATCTAGCGGCGATCGAGTTTTTAGTTTTTTACTTCAATGTCACGGGTATTTGAAGTTGATTGGCGCTAACTATTTTGCAAAGGTGGAAGTGCTGGAGCCAGGAGGTGGGCAGGGAGACGTTTTTAAAGATATTAAAATTTATTCGTATAAGCGGGAATCAAACGGCAGAATCAAATACAAAGGCGGAGAGCCGTTGACTACTCCGCATGTTTGGCGATTTAACTCTGAGTCTCAGAAGTATGAAGGGGAGTCAGAGTAGTTGGAGTCGACAAGCGGGGGTGAAATTGGGACAGGCCACGGTTTTAGTAGATACCCGAAAAGCGTGGTCTGCCCCCTTTTTTTCCCTCCCAGGAGTCCGGATGCAAGTGGGAGTAGGGGCGAGCACATGCAATTCAAAACTCTAGCGGTATCACTGCTCGGCCTGCTGTGGGCGATCCCGGCACTGGCCGAAACCACTACGTTCCGCCCGGTCATAGGCGTCGAGGCGACGCTGGTTATTGAGGGCGCCACACTGAATGTCTCGGTTAAAGACGAAACGCGTAGCGAGCCCCAGACCATAGATTTTGAAGCCATAAACGAACTCAAAGTACAGATCGAGGACTTCAATTTCGACGGTGCCAAAGATTTCGCGATCTGGCAGCTGGATGACGGCATGGGCACTTACGACTACTTCAGAGTTTTCGTTTACCAACCCAAAACCGGCACCTTCAAAGAGTTGCAGCCGGATTGCGGCGACGGTTTCGTCAATCTGCGCGTCGACAAAAAACGCAAGGTGTTGCTCAGCACTTACTGGGAAATGAACAGGCCGAAGCAGTGCGTCACCCGATTCACCCAACGCAAAACCTGAATGACTCAAGGATGAATAAAGTGAACCGTTTTTTTGCGGTACCGAGTTGCGGTATGACAACACGCAGGCTAACCCAGTGGCTATCCATTGCATTGTTGAGCAGCGGCCTGTGCACAAGCGCCTTCGCCTCTAATGAACAACAATGCCCGGCCAAAAACTTCGCTGACTTCGTCAAAGTCTTTTCATCGGACTCGACGGTACAGAAAGCATTTACCGCATCGTCGGTGAAGACAACTCGCGTCGTGGCTGAGAACAACATACCCAAGGTTGTCATGCGCAGCGTCAAGCATTTGCCCGCCAATGAATTCAGCATGCTGAGTGCGGAGAATGCTGCAGCGTCTAATCTGGCTATCGAGATTCCGTTTCTGAACAGGGTGGTGGTGCGTGATCAGCAAGGGGCCTTCTTGAAGATTTTCGTCTTCAAGCACAGCGACTGCTGGGTGCTGAACAGTGTTGAACAGTGTTGAAGACTGGACGCTCGAAGCGGTGATGGATGATGTGGCTCGGACTGACCAACCCACACCCGGTGAACGCGAACTGAAAAAAGGCGTGATGTTCGATCGGCTGGTCAACAAGGCGTCTGGCGAATCCGGAGTCTCTTTGTACGCGGCAGCGCTGGATAGCTATGTGGACGGTGCCCGCAAAGGTTCGGCCCAAGCGGCGATAGCGGCTGCGGGAATTAGTCTTTCCGGGCAAGCACCACGATTGCCGAATGAGCAGATTCTGGAGCTTATGAATCAGGCATTTCAGAGCAATCCCGACGATGGCGTGGCCCTCTCCTTGTTTTACTGCGATGAGGGTGAGTACGGCGATGACAAGGCCTGCATTGATCCGCAAAAGTCGATGGCGACATTGGAAAGCGCCGCGTTACGAGGCTCTACCCACGCACTCCTGCGATTGGGTGAAGTCTATGAAACCGGCACTGTCGTCGCTGCTGATCTACCCCGCGCAATGGCCTGTTATCGCGAGGCCAGCAAGACCGAGCTTAAGTCGGGTCCTGCTGCGGTCGAGCGCTTGTTGGCCCGAGGCGTCGTCATGGACAGCTCAATTGAATGTATTGGCGCAGGTGGCACTCAGTGAATGTCGCCCGTTTGATGTTCTTTGCATTTATGGCGATGTCAGTCTCGTCAGTCAGCTTTGCCCAAGATGCGGATTGCGAGGCCGTGGCCGGGCAACGTGCCGAGTGCGCAGAAGAAGCGATGAAGGCTGCGGATCGCGTGCTTAATGACCGTTACGAAGCGCTGATTGAAAGAGCCGGGTCTCGGTATATTTTTCAATACCAGTCTCGGCATGAAGAGCATAAGGCGTTTCTGGATCGACTGAAAAAATCCCAGCGGGCGTGGATAAAGCTGAGGGATTCGAACTGCAGGCTTGAGGGGTTTGAGAATGAATGGGACAAGCCATCCTATTCTGCAGATCTGAATAGGTGCACCGCGAAGATGAGTCTGGAGAGAGCTTTATATTTGGACGGCATCCTTCCGGCACATTGATGTTGCGCTGATTAATGTTTTTACTTGGTTGGGTGGTGATACGGAAATGCATAAAAGGGCCATTCGATTGAGCGTGCGTCAACCTTGTTTCACCTGGGTGTTCTCGTTTTGCGCGGGACTTCTATCACCGACAGTGTTTGCTCAAGAATCCACCTGCGAGTTTCACGACATCCAGTCAACGCTCGAAGTGGTCAGTTGTCTCAACGAGGGCGCCGTGGAAGTCCTGAAGCTGGCGCCACGCAATCATCCAACTTATGAAAGTGATATCGACCGCCTCCCTACATTTATCGTGCGGGGTAATGACCTTGACGAGGTCAAGAAAACGGTGGGGATGAGTGCTTTGTCGTCGCCCTACAACTTGCTCGTCAAGTTGCCGGATGCTGAGGGAATCATGTATTTCGATCAGTTGCCCGAATCAGCCACTAAAAAACTGGCAATGCCAGGCTGGATACTGATTGATGCCCGAGATGTCGTGTATGGACGACAGGGTGGCGGGGAAGGTTTTGGACTTGTATGCAGTACCCACGAAAAAGCAAACGGCTCTGAATATGTAGTCGTCACGCAATGTAATGGCTTTTACGAAGAAGATATTGCCAGGTTGAAGAATTTACTCGGCGTGATCGAAGCTCACACCGTGCGATAGCGGTCACTGAACGCGACCAAACGTTTTGTCTTCGAGCGACTGACAACACTCATTTTCCTTTAAACTCCCCACCCCCAAAGGAATGCGCTCAGGACACGGAATGCCAGCCCCCTCTTTCTCCCTTCGCCGTGCGTTGGTGCTGTGGCTGTACGCCGCCGCGCTGGTGCATCTGCTCGCCGGTCTGACCCTGAGTTGGGCCGGTCATTCCGGTTTGCTTGACGGTTATTTGCACACCCTCGAACAGATTTTCTGGGGCGTCGACGCGGTGCCTGCCGCCGCCCGCGAACAGCAGGTCTGGTGGCTCGCGCTGTTTGGCGCGACGCTGCAAAGTTATTCGCTGTACATGCTCGCGCTGGTGCACATCGGCAATCGTCTGAAAGCGCCGATGGCCTGGGTCTGGTTGTTGGCCGGCATCCTGCTGTGGGCGCCGCAGGACATGCTGCTCTCGGCGCAAAAACAGGTCTGGTCGCATCTGTGGCTCGACGCTTTTGCGCTGCTCGTCCTGTTGCCACCGCTGATCTGGCTGTATCGCCATGACCGCCGAAATTCCCTTTCCGATACCGCAATGAGTGAGTCGGCCCATGCCTGATTTTTCGCTGCTGGATTGGGCGTTCACGTTGTTGATCGCGCAGGCTTGCCTCGGTGCGCTCGACACCCTGTATCACCACGAACTGACCGTGGCGCTGCCGTATCGCCACAGTGCGCGGCTGGAGTTGTCGATTCACGCGCTGCGTTCGTGTTTCTACGGCGTTCTGTTTCTCGGCATCGCGCACTTGCAGTTCGGCGGCGCGTGGGCGCTGGTGATTGCGTTGTTGTTCGCCCTGGAGATCGGCCTGACGTTGTGGAATTTCGTGGTCGAGGATCGCAGCCGCAAATTGCCGGCCATCGAGCGCATCATGCACACCGTGCTGGCGGTGAACGGCGGGGCGTTTTTTGCGTTGTACGGTGTGCAATTGGCGCAGTGGGCGAGTTTGCCGACCGGCCTGAGCGCTGTGGATTTCGGCTGGAAGGGCTGGGTGCTGACGCTGTTTGCCGTGGGCGTGACGGCGTCGGGGATTCGCGATGGTCTGGCGGCGTTGCGCATGCAGCGCGAGGGCAAGCCGTCCAACCCGTTTGCCGGCGGCGCTTTCAAGCGTGTGCTGGTGACTGGCGGCACCGGGTTTATCGGTGAGACGCTGGTCAATCAATTGCTCGACGCCGGCCACACCGTCAGCGTGCTGGCGCGGGATCCGTTGAAAGCCGCATACCTGTTCGACGGTCGTGCGCGCTGCGTGCGTTCGCTGAGCAAACTCGGCTACGAGGAAACCTTCGACGTGGTGATCAATCTCGCGGGCGCACCAGTCGCCGGGCCGCGCTGGAGCCCCAAGCGCCAAGCGCAACTGATCGCCAGTCGGGTCAACACCACCGAAGCGCTGATGACCTGGCTGAAGAATGCGCGGCACAAACCGGCGTTGTGGGTGCAAGCCTCGGCCATCGGTTTCTACGGCGTGCGCGATGCCAGCGAAAGTCTCGATGAACACGCCAGCAAGGGCGCCGGTTTCATGGCCGAACTCTGCGCGCGTTGGGAAGCCGCCGCGCAACCGGCCACTGAGTTTGGCGTGCGTCAGGTGGTGCTGCGTCTCGGTGTGGTGTTCGGTCCCGGCGGTGCGTTGACGCCGTTGCTGATGCCGTTCCGCTTGGGTTTCGGCGGGCGCATGGGTGACGGTCAGCAGATCATGAGCTGGGTGCATCGCGACGATGTGCTTCAGGTAATCGCCCGGGCCTTCGACGATGAAAGTCTGGTCGGCACTTACAACATGGTCGCGCCCGATACGGTCAGTCAGGCCGCGTTCGCCGCCCATGCCGGTAAAGTCCTCAAGCGTCCGGTGTGGTTCCACATTCCCGCCGCGCCCGTGCGCGCGCTGGCAGGGGAGATGGCGCAGTTGTTCTTCGACGGTCAGCGCGTGGTGCCGCAGCGTTTGACCGAGGCCGGCTACACATTCCGTTATCCAACCCTCGACGCCGCTCTGCGCGATCTGACCTGAGGATCGCCCATGAGCAAGCCGTTGATGTACCTGCTGGCCGGCAATGGCAGCGCCGCCGATTGGTGGGATGACGCGTTGCCGCACTTTCAGCGCTACGACGTGGTGCCGCTGGAATTGCCGGGCTTCGGCGCCAATCCGCAGCCACCCTGTGAGGATCTTGCCGACTACGCGCAGACCTTGCTGGCGATGACGCAGCAGGGCAGTGCGATCATGGCCGTCGGGGTCAACGCGTTGCTGGTGCTGCATGCGCTGCAACGTCGGCCCGGGCACTTTTCTCGCAGTGTGTTGCTGGCGCCGGTGGGCGCCTTTTTGTGGCAGCGCCGATTGCCGGCACTGATGTCACCGCTGCCGATCCGCAAGTCCATTCACTGGCTGCTGTCGAACAAACCCACGCTGTTCGCGCGCAAGTTCTCCAACCAGACCTGGACGCCCGCGCAGTATCAGCGCATGGGCGCCGGTTATGCGCGCTGCCGTGCGTTTGTGCCGCACTGGGATCTGATCCGTGCCGACACCGCGCTGCCCTTGCTGGAGTGGATCACCGACCCGGTCGAACTGGTCTGGGGCGATCAGGACAAGGTACTGGGCATCGAACAAGCGGCGGCATGGTCGGCGATTCTTGCGCGCGCAGATCTGACCATCAGCCTGAAACCCGGTTGGGGCCATTACCCGTGGATCGACGCACCCGCGCAGTTTGCGCAGTGGCTGGAGTCGGGCGAGCGCGGGTTTGTTGCGCACACCAAGGGCGGGCGTTTGCGCTTGGCTGAACTGGCCCGGCAACCGGTGCCGGCGGCGCTGACGCTCAGCGACTGCACCGATCCGCGTCTGCCGGCATTTCTCGCTGCTCAACCTGATGTGACCTGGGCGGTGCGCTCCTCCAGTTATGGCGAGGATCAGGCCGATTCGGCGAATGCCGGGTTGAGCACCACCTATCTGCGCGAGCCGACCGCCAACGTGCCTAAACGCATCGCCGAACTGACGGCCGAAGGCGTCGAGGAAGTGGTGGTGCAGCGCTTCGTCACCCCGGTAGTGTCCGGGATCGCCTTCGTGCGACATCTCTCGGTAGAGCTGGAGTGGGTTGAAGGCCATCTCGAATCGCTGGCCGACGGTCATGTCAGCCCTTCGCGGGCAACGCTTTCGCGGGTTGGCGATGCCTGGCGAAGCGGCGCGTTCACGCCATCCCACGGCTTGACCGAAGAGCGGCTATGGCAATTTCTGCAAGACGTGCTGCGGGTATTTCACTACGTACCAGGCGACGTCGAATGGGCCTGGGACGGCGGGCAACTGTGGCTGCTGCAATACCGACCGATCAGCGACTACGGCTGGCGCCGCCACCTCACCGCCGCCAACATCGCCGAGATCCTGCCGCCGCAACCGAGCGTCTTTGTGGAGTACGCCCAGCGCCGGGCAGCGGCAAGTATTCCGGCGATCATGGCGCGCTGGGATGCGCGGGTGTTGCAGGACAACGAGCCGTTCACCGCTGTGTTCGGTGGCGCGTCCTACATCAACAACGACCTGTTCCTCGCCCGACTCGCCGACTGGGGCATCAGCGCCAGCAACTACGCCGGTGAAGTCGGCGGCGCGACTCCACATCTGCCGTGGCAACCACTGAAAATGCTGCGTTCGTTGCCGCTGTTTTTGCGTATGCAACGCATTGCCCGTGGTCATCTGCTGACGCTTGAACGTGGCTTGCAGCGTTTCGATCAGGAGTTGACCGACCTCGTCGCCCAGGGTGCCGACGGCCAGCAACTGGCGGATTGGTTCACCCGGTTTTACGTGTTCGTGGTGCAAGGCAATCTGTGCATCGCCACGGCGCTGGCCAGCAGTGGCGGCGACTGGCTGGGCCGCCCGCCGACCGCTTACGACAACCTTGAGAACAGCCCGCATCGATTGCCGTGGGAGACCGATCCGGCCACCCCTCGGCCGACGGCGAGCGAGTTGCCGCTCCAGCCATTTCCGCAATGGTCAGGGCTGATCCGCCTCGCTCATTCCACCGGTCTGCCGGGCTTGCGCGGTTACTACCTGCAAGTGCGCGAGTGGTATCGCGACAACCTGATGCGCATTTTCTTCCGCCTGCATCACGCTATGCCGTTGGCGGATCGCGAGCACTGGTTCGCGCCACATCCCGACGTTCGAAGCCGCGACGGCAGCTTCTGGCAGGACGGTCGCGAAGGTGCGGAGCAGGCCACCGGGTTCATGATTTATCCGGGGCAGGTGCGGGGTGTTCTCGGGGAGGACATTTTGCTTGAAGACACCCTCGATCCGGGGCGTCACGCGCATTACCAAGCCGCGCGGGCGGTGATTGCGCGAATGGGTGGGCGGTTGTCCCATGGCTCGACGTTGCTGCGGGAGTTGCGCAAGCCGTCGGCAGTGATACCGCAGGTTGATCCGGCGTGGGTGGGGTGTGAGGTGGTGTATCGGGATGGGGAATTGGAATTGATCAGTTCGAAGGATGCGAAGTGAAGCGACTGCTTTTGTTAATGATGAGCTGGCTGCCAATGGCGGGCATGGCGACGGAACTGTGCAACGAGAGTAGCGATACCAAGAACTATCTCTCGCAATGGGTGGAAAGCGCAGATCGAAAAATTGACGTGCATTCGTCGTTCTACGACAACCGGTTTTCCTTGGAAGAGGGCAAGGTCGTTTACCAAGGCGACCTTAATGGTGACGGCCAGGACGACTTCATTTTTCTCTCGTATTCAAGCCACGGCTCGGCAGGCGACATGACGTATGCCTTCCTGATCCAGTGCCGTGGTTATTTGAAACACACGGGCGGCGATTACTTCGCCGGGGTCAAGGTTCTGGACGGCCCGCCCAAGAACGGCGGCGATGTCAAAGACATCGAGATCTACTCCTACATCCGGGATAAGCGTGACCAGATTCGCTACAAGGGCAAGGTAGCGATGACCCGGCCACACCTGTGGCAATTCAACCCGCAGACACAGCTTTATGAAGGGCAGTCTGAGTAAACCCTTGGTTCCTACTGCATTTACGGAGTTACTACGTGAAAGGATTTTCGGCTTTTCTCGGCAGCTTGATATTGGCTGTCACATCCATGGCATTCGCCGCCGACCCCGACTTCAAGGATTACACCGTCACCCCGGTATTCACCGGCCCCCATCATGAGCTGGTGCCGCAAGAAAACAGTAACCCGGTGATGGATCAGGCACGGGTGCAAGCCCTGAAAGGCAAGGTCAACTTCGCCGGCCATTACATCCTGCACAGGCTCGGCTGTGGCGGCAGCGCCATTTGCGGCGAAGTGCTGGACGCCCAGACCGGTGAAGTGGTTGGCGGTCTGCCGAATGCTTACGACGGCAGCACGTTCGGCATGGTTTACCACCCCGAGAGCCGCTTGATCATCGTGTCGGGCATCACGCTCGACGGCGAAGAAGACGCCCTAGGGAACACGTTGGAAAGCGGCAACCGGGATCGTTACTACGAGTTTGTTAACAATGAGTTTCGGCTGCTGAGCATGACCGACGTGGAATCGTCGCCGATGGATGAGGAGTGAGTGGATGAACTGTCTTCTCGCGAGCAGCCTTTCGCTGCTGCTCTTGCTTCCAGCATTTGCCGCTGCCACCAACAGTAACTTTGCAGAGGATCCGCCAATTGTCGGTATCGACTGGCACACGGTTACGTTTCGAGCGACAAAATGGACGATGCCCGGCGTTGAGTCGGCGACCGCATGGTTCACCGCAAACGGTAAAACCTTCCCGCTCTTCGGCGCCGACATTGGCGCCGATGGGCACTCCAATATGCTCAGTCCTGACAAGAAAACTCTGCTGCTCGATCCAGTGATCTTCGGCATGTTGTCGCTCGAAAACGGTGAGGAAAAACTGGAGTCGCAACAGCATTGCGTTGTGATCTCCATGGAGACCGGTTGCGTGCTGGCTGATCGTTGGGCCACTTATTGTGTCGGCCAGTGGGAGGGCAATCAGTGGGTTTCCGCAGACGGCGATGTGCTTACTCCTACTCTGGAGACGAAGTCCCCAAAGAACTTGCTGAAATATGTCTCAAGTATCGAGCCGGTGCAGTCTCGCGCAGAGTCCATCGAGTCGAGCCTGAACTTTCTAAGTCCAGAGTCCTACATGGCGTGTCATCCCCCGGCGCAAAATGTTCAAGCCTACAACGACCTCGGCTTTTATCTGGCCGAGGGCGGTAGAGATGAGCTGGCGCTGAAGTTTTATCGAGGCGTTGAGGCGGTCGGTGAACGCACAGTGCTGATGCTGAACATGGCGGATTCACTGTGGCGATTGAACAAGAAAGACGAAGCACAGCGCTATTACCGCGACTACGGCGAAGCGATGACTGCCGCTGGCAAGGCACAGAAAATTCCGCAACGAGTCGTTGAGCGATCAAAGCTTCAGGGAATGAAAAATTGAACAGGTTTGCCCGTTTTATCGTGTTGGCCCTTGGGCTGATGTCCGCTTCAATTGCGTTCGCTGAGGATACTTGCAAGGTCATTACCGTGAGTTGGCAATACCTTGAATGTGTTGAAGCCGACCGTAAAGCGGCCGACGCAAAACTGAATGCCAGCTACAAAAAACTCATGGCGCGCTTCGCTTCTCAGCGAGAGGCTGACCCTGCACAAGCTGAGGCGTTTATGGCAATCGCCAAAGATTCACAACGTGCCTGGCTCAAGTTGCGCGACACCACATGCTTGCTGGAGGCCACAGAAGTACAACCGGGCTCACAGGCGCAGTCCTTGATGATCAGTCTGTGTGTGGCACGGATAAGTCTGGAGCGTGCCGGTTATCTGGACGCGATCGCATCCGATCGACCGAGTGATGTGATCAATATCAGTCAAGTGTCTGAATCCGCCTCTCGACGCTTCGGCGATGTTGTGGCTCGCTACGTCAGTACCTTCGGCAATCCTTGCCTGACTGTTCAGATTCTCGCGCCTGACGGTAACTGGAGAGTGCTGTCGTCCAGGCAGTTTTGCACTTTCGATGGCAAGAGATTCTGGAGCGACTATGCCGACGCAGGTTTTGAGGATCATGCGTTTGCCGAGGATGGGTTACACGTAACGCTCAGCCTGACGGAGCTTCGTGCACCCGGAGAGAAGCGCCTCGACTGTGTAATTCCGATTCAGAACGCGCAAATCCAAGAGCTGAAATGCGGCGCACCTGAGTCGACATGACAATGAACTATGGAAGGAAAATGGAATTGGGCAGGTTTTCAGGTTTTCTCTGTGCCATTGGACTCATGGCCGGTTTGTCGGCTCAATTGGCATTGGCGGGCGATCCACAAACCATCGGTGAGTTGCATCCGCCGGTGGTGGCGTCTTTGGGCGGTCAACAGATCGCGGTGTTCTTTCTGAAGAACAACCTGAAAGAACAAGCGACCGGAGTTCACGTTCCCACCGCCGAGATTTTCTATTCAGCCTTGAACGCAACCAAACCCACGCTGAACTATGTGTGGAAGGTGGAAGGCGAGCAGATAGCCTCGGTGTTCTTCTTCGAGCACAAATCCCCCGCGCGCGCCGGAAAGTCGATGTTTGTTCTGACAAAGAACAAAATCTCGCACAGCCATTTCGAAGGTGATTCCTACTCGGTGCTGGAATTGCCGCTCTTCAAGGATGGTGATCAATTGTCTATGCAGTTCTTTCGAGGTGACCCGCCAGAACCCGAATTCCAGAACTGCCGAGACGGTCTGGATCTGGAGGACGACATAGAAGTCGAATGTGCTTACAAGGATGCGGCGAGCATTAAGCAGCGTCTGGCAGACTTGGATGCAAAGATGATTGCGGGTTTAAAACTGGATCAGGGCAGCCGTCAGGAGCCACTCAAAATCGAGGGTGATACGGCCAATGTCGCTTGCCCTTCGACCGACTTTTCAGCGTTCCTCGCAGCCTTCTCCGAGCGCGCCGATGTGCAGAAATCCTTCGTCCAACAGCCACTGAAAATGGTCACGACTGTGGCCGGCGATCCTGAGCCTGAGATGGAAAAGCGCAGCCTTAGTGGTGATGAACTCAAGTTTCCAATCATCTTGGATCAGGCCAAACGAGAAGTCCAAGGCCTGACATTGACCGTCAAGGAAGAGCGGGGAGATCACGCCGTCGCCATCTTGCAAAAGCCGGATACCGACTATGTCTTCGAGTATCGGTTTGTACGTGGGCAATGCTGGCGGTTGGAAGAAGTGATGGACTACTCGCTTTAAAACGCAGAGAACTGGGCACAAGAAAGAAGTCTGTTCAATCAGACCCGTAAATCATGAGCAGGGAAGTAAGTTG
The DNA here is from genome assembly GCF_044743445.1 of Pseudomonas sp. NPDC087615. NCBI lineage: Bacteria > Pseudomonadati > Pseudomonadota > Gammaproteobacteria > Pseudomonadales > Pseudomonadaceae > Pseudomonas > Pseudomonas sp. NPDC087615. The sequence continues at coordinate 39,527 of NZ_JBIUWM010000040.1, forward strand.
AAAAGATTAGGCTTGGTCGCGTTATTGCTGTGTTCTTTCTCTGTGGCAGCGGGGCCGATGTTTCCGTCCCTCAAGTCGTGCATGGACGCCGGCAGCGACTGCGCGTTCGCGTTGAAAGACAATTTTCTGGTGGACGCACAATCCGGGCAACGTCTCTCCGAGGAGGGAGAGTCGGCCGGAGCGATGAGTAGTTTCTGGTTGTATCGAGATGGTGACCGCTACATCCTGGAGAACGAAAATTACTCCCGGGCGAAGTCGCGTCGTTGGCTGGTGTTTACCTATCACAGCGGCAAGGTCGTACTCGACGGCGCCTATATCTTCTCGATAGACATTAATCCGGAGACCGGTCCCTACTGGCATGGCTACGACTGTCGAGGTGATGCCAAGACGTTCGCAGTGCCAACGAAAGAGCCATTCAGTGATGTGGCTTTGGAGGCGCTGTGCGGGGAGGCCGAAGGCTGGGTTGTCTCGGGTCGGGACACCGAAGTGCCGGTATCTGCCAAGGGGCTGGCCGTCAGTGTTCCCGTTTACCACGCCCGCAACCGGGATGGTTCAGCGACGTACCTGTTTACTGAAAGCGATGTTCCGGACCTTTCGAAACTGGTGTGTTTGTCCAATTGCGCCGATGTCACTCAAACACCGGAGCGTGTCTCGCGAGAAACAGCGCCATTGAAGGGCGGGCAGGACGAGACGTTGTGTTCGGATGACGAATCCATTTACTTCAGTTGCCCGTTGCAGGGCGGCAAGACGGTTTCCATTTGTGCGCAAGGAAACAACAAGCCCACGGCCGGTTCTGTTCAGTACCGTTATGGCGTACCGGGAAAAATAGAAATGGTCTATCCGAAGACTGCCTCGCCGCCCAAGGGCAAATTCTTCGTCGTGGATGCGTCGGAAGGCAGCGTGAACCTGAACATCATCAAGTTCAAAAGCGGTGCTTATACCTACCTCGTTAATCAGGCGTTTGTGAGTTATCTCTCAGTACTCAAGGACGACAAGGTTGTGTTCCGACAGTCTTGTAATGCTGGTGGTGATGCATACATCCACCGCGCAGCGATTTTCGGATTGGAGGCACGTCCAAAAAGTGCAGAGGACTTTCGCTAACCGTTGTTGAGGATCAGGAAAGGGGACTTAACGTCCCCTTTTTTCATCCGCAAATTTCGCTACGACTTGGCTGCGCCGCTCCGCACTCCGACGTGGTCGAGCGTCCCTTCCGAAGTCAGTCTCATCCCGTCCTGCCGATGAGCGATTGCGTAAGTGGCTGAGGTTAGAGGGCCGCGAATTGCTCGGGCCAGATAATCAATGTCAGGGTATTTCTGTTGATATTCACAAGCTTTCAAATGCCGATATTCTCATGACCTTTAAAGTTGCCAGTGATTGTCCATGTCCAGAAATCGAGGGAACGGGTATCGCTACCAGATCTGGCGATCTGAAGCGCGTAAGGCAGCGGAAGATCTGGCGCGCGGGAACCAGAACCTAATAATCAGAGGTATTGATACAACGCAAATTCGATATGAGCCCATTACTCCCGTTGCCATCGAAGCCGCCGATCTTTGGGGAGATGAGGTTACCTTGTACCCGTGGCACGATGTGCATCAATGGAAGCAAACAGACACCCGTGGTTTTGACGTCTCGATTTGGTTCGACCAAGAATTGTGTGGGCTGTGTTATGCGTCGCCTCGCAAGAGCAAGCTGTGCATCAAGATTGTGATTCTGGAGGGTAAGCCGGATAGATCTCATCCGTTGCGGGGCGCAGTGGCCGCTTTGGCATTAACCGCGATTGAAAACTACGCGATCTTAATAGGCTGTACGGAAATTGAAGTTCAAGAACCAGCAGCCGGTGCTATACCGATGTATGAGAGTCTAGGGTTTGCCTTTGATCCGACGGGCCGGCTTGTTATTGGGGTTGAGCAGTAATACCATCCAGTCAAATTTAGAGACCCGAGAGGTTTCCATGAAAAAGTCCAAACATGAACCCAAGCCTATGATGGCTGCCCGGTTCCAGGCTGAAGCTCGTGAAGCTTTGGCCAAGCGTTCCGGTAAGCGCAGCCGCTTTCTGGATGTTGCTCTGTCCAACGGCTGTGATTTCGAGCCTGTCGGTCGACTGGCCGGTTGAAGGTTTTGGATTCTCAAAAAAGCTGCCCTGATTGGCAGCTTTTTTGTGTCTGGATTTTTGCAGGCAATTGCAGAAAGGGGACTTAACGTCCCCTTTCTGCATCCGCAAATCGCTTCACGGCTTGGTCGGCGTACTGCGCACTTCAATGTGGTCGAGCATGCCTTCGACCATCAATCTCACGCCGTCCGACATTCTGCTCAGTGCCAGCGCGACTGAGCGGCGTGAGCCTTCGAGGTCGTCGGCCAGGTCGGCGGAAATGACGCTGATGGACAGAAGGTCTTCGGAGGCGTTGGCCATGAGGGCTTCGGCGTCGGTTCCGGGGGAGAGGCTGAAGAGGCCGCCCTGGCGTTTTGGTCGTGGTTCGACGGCGGGTTTGAAATGGTGATCGAGGGCGCGCTCGGCGGCTTCGTGGAATTTCTTTGAGCTGGGGGATTCGTAGGGAGAGGTTTCTGGGTTTTCTGGGGGGTTGGGTGTTGGTTTGATCATGGTGCAGCTTCCTGGAGTTGTGAGGCCGACACCAATTCGCTTTGCACTTCGAATAGGTGGCAGCTGTGCGTTGGTGTGCAAGACCGGTCCAGGAACCCGGCAGACCCGAAGGTCTCCGACGCACAGCCGCCATAACGACTCGCGAGCATAGGAAAACACTCGGCGAAATGCCACCAGCGATTGTGCACCTGAACCGGACTTGCACGTCCGAGTCACCGATTTTGCGGCGACACACAGAGCCTATCGATAGCCAGTCAACTCGCCTAGTTCATGAACACCCCGGCGCTTTGCAGGAAATTTCCCATAGGTTTGCGGGGTGGAAGATCAAAAGATCGCAGCCTTCGGCGGCTCCTACAGAAATGTGTGTCGGCAGGTGTAGGACCGAGGTTATTAGCCGACCTTAAATATATAGATATCCCGGATGCCCCAACCCCAGTAGCAATCGCGTAGCTTCTGCCTTACTTCTTGTGCGACCACGGCGTTGGTGGCACCAGCCTGCCAGCTATACCGACCCTCGTTAACATCAAGAAATTGATAGATCCCAGCTCCAGTACGCACCATGGCGACAGTGTGCCCCCAGTTCTGTGCGGTGGCGGGTTGGTTGGCATCGGAGCCAAACATAACGATGACCGCGCCGCTGCCCGCAGCTAATGCAAGGTGAGGGGCCATTTGAATGAGGCTATGAACGTGATGGGCATGAAACGGCCGTCCTTGGCGTCGCGCCGGGTCTTCGATAAATCTTTGGGTGGGGGATGCGGCAATCTGCAGATACTGGGCATATTGGGCACCACCCCAATTGCCTCTGAGTGCATATTCCCATCTGAGGGCATAGGCCCTTTGGTGAGACACCCCACGCAAATACGCAGTCTCGATATCCCAAGGTTGATTTTGCAATGTGGTAAGAACCCACTCAGTCGACATGGCATGACAGACGCCACCCAGACTTTGAAGATCTATGACATTGGTGTTGAGCCACGTTCCTTGATCAAGCGGAATGTCCAAATTCATCGAATCTTCCTTTTTCGATTGGTTGGAAAACTGGGGGGATGACCCAAACGGCACGATTGTGGGTATAGCACACAAAACCAGCGCAGGTAGTTGCCTGGCGAGATGGCGTGACTTGGCAGTCATCATGCGAGAAAAGCGCGGCATCGTCTTCTAACCATGGGCGATAGTGGCGAATCTTTCCGAATCCCTTAAACTGCGCCGGCCGTTCATTTTCCTTTTGAGGCTGTGCGCATGAAATTTCGTTTTCTTCTGTGGATGCTGGGTCTGTTGATGGGTAAGGCCAGTCGGACAAATCCTGCGTTCCAGCAGCAGTTGGGTGACAAGGCATTGGTGTTTCAGCTACAGACCCTGGACGGGAAAGTGGCGCGGCATTTCGTGGTGAAGGATCAGCGGATCACCAGCAAGTCCGGCACGTATGCCGAGCCTGCGTTTGCGATTGCCTTCAAAGATGCGGCGTATGGCTTTGCCACGATGCAGGCGAAGAACAAGCAATTTGCGTTCATGCAGGGGATTCAGGACAAGTCGATCCAGATCAAAGGCAACCCGGCGCTGGTGATGTGGTTCCAGGGGTTGACCAAGTATTTGAAGCCGAGAAAGGCCAAGCCGAAGGCTTGATTGTTGGCGCGAGGGGAGCTTTGCGGTTCTCAGCCTTGGCCTCTGGCGTGGGTGTTTTGGCTTTCAAAGACAGTCGAACTGTCATTTCTATCAGGTGTGGACGCGCCATTGGCAGTGTTCTACTCAAGTTAGAGTCTCGTAGCGCGGGACTTCCCGAAACTTGCTGGAGCACCCACATGGCTCAATCCACATGTACCACCCAGGCAGGCACGCTCGATCCCTCCTTTGCCAATGACGGCGTGCTCAATTGGGGCTTCCCCGAATTTTCTGCTAAGGCCCCGCAAGCGGTCATTTCGTTGCCTGACGGCAAGTTGTTTGCAGTGAGTCGCTCGTCCGGGAGGCCTGCCAGTTTTGTGGTAGTTCGGTTGACCGCCACCGGGGAGCTTGATTCAGGGACGGGGTTTGGTCAAAACCAGCAAGGTTTTACCGAGATATCTCTTCCCGGTACGCACGTTAACTTCATTTACGGCATTAGTCTGTTAGCGGATTACGGGGTGCTGATTACTTGTCAGTACCAGAGCGAAGAGAGTCTCGCAGATGCAGTCGTTCGCCTGCTAAAGGATGGTCGTCTTGACGAACGCTTTGGTGAGGGCGGAGTTGTTTTTTTCGATCCTCTGAGTGGCGGAACTCCTGAGCAAGTGCTTGGAATCCAAGCGAGAATCGCCGAACGAAGAGCCGCAGGCGATGGCCTCAAAGAGCTCAGATTCAGTAGTCCATCTCCAACTACGGCAGTTGAGCAAACGGATGGCAAGATCGTCTTGATGACCTCGGCGGCTGATTATTCTGTCGGTGAACTCAAGGGCTTGGTCGTTCGGTTAAATCCGGATGGCACGTTCGATAAGTCGTTTAACGGAACCGGTAGTGCTTTCGTCCAACTAGAAGGGGTCATCGAAAATTACGGTAGAGGCTTGGCCGCCCAGCTAGATGGCCAACTAGTCGTATTTGGTGAATATCGTACTTATGGCGATCCCGGCTGGTACGTCACACGCTTTAACGCTGATGGAAAACAAGACGTGCAGTTTTCGACCTTGATGTTGCCAAATCCGGGATATCTCTTGTCGATTTACAGCATTGCGGTAAGGGAGAAAGATGGCTTGATCGCCCTCGTCGGCGGGCTATTTGAAACTGTTCATACAGGCGTGGGAGCAATTTTGGTATTGAACCGTGACGGTGCATACAACTTGGTGTTTAACCAAGGGAAGCCCTTGTATTCCAAATTGATGGACATGGGCCAGCAGTGGAGCCGTTGTGCGTTTGGCTCAGAGGGGGGCGGTCGTTTGATTCTGTCGGGAACCGGGGGTAGCGAATTTGTGACCGATCACACATTTTCGATCTGTGCGCGTTACTTACTGACTGGGGAACTGGATCTGACATTCAACAAACAAGGTTGGGTGGTGTTCGATGATCGGGACGGATTGGAAGTGGCCAGAGATATGGCAATCACCGCAGACGGTCGGATTGTTGTATGCGGTGAAGTGGTATCCAGACAGGGTTCAACCCAAGGTGGTTGGATAACTCGATATCTGGGGTGAAGGGTCGGCAGTCAGGTCAAGTTGCATTCATCGCGGGCAAGCCCGCTCCCACAGGGATCGCGTAGATCTTGTGGGAGTGGGCTTGCCCGCGATGCGTTTCAGGCCTGGCTGAACTGCGAGGCCAGTTCGCGCAGCAGGACTTCGGCCTCAAGCACTTTGCTGACGACGTCGTTGGCTTTGTCGCGGGTCAGGCCGACGCGTTCGAGCAGGGCGTCGGGGATGTCTTCATCCGGGCCGGAACCGATGCCACGGCTGCGGAGCAGGCGCACGGCCAGGCACACGAGGTTCGGATATTCAGCGTAGGCGCCGTCGTAGCTTGGGTCGTGCTGGAAGCGCAGGGCGGTGGCCAGTTCGTCTGGCATGTCCCAGTAGCGCATCAGCCACGAGCCGATCTGTTCGCGGCTGATGCCCAGCAGGTGTTGCTCGACATAGCTGTGGCACAGGTGCGGGTTGACCTCCAGGTGGCGGCAGATCAGCGAGAAGTGCGGCGGGAATACGTGGGCCAGCAGCAGGTAACCGAAGTTGTGCAGCAGACCGGCCAGATACGTCAGACCGGCTTCCGGGCGCTGGGCGCGCGGCATGGCGCGGGTCAGGCCTTCGATGACGGCGGCGGTGTAGATCGACTGCTGCCAGTACGGCGTGGTGTGCTGCGGGTGGTCTTTGGGCAGGCTCAGGGTCTTGCCGAGGGCCAGGCCCAGCGCGAGGTTGATCACCAGGTCGAAGCCGAGCACACGGACGATCGCGTCTTCCACCGAACGAATCTTGCCCGGCGAAGCGTAGTACGGTGACGCTGCCCAGCTCACCACTTGCGCGGCCAGCGCCGGGTCGGTTTCGACCACGCCGGTGATGTCGTCGATGGTGGCGTTGGGGTCGACGCGCAGTTTGATTATTTTCTGTGCTGTTTCGGCCAGCGGCGGAATCTCGATGGTCGCTTCCAGACGTTGCTGGATGCGCCGCGCGGTGAACGCCTGCACGGCCTGGGTAATTTCCTCGCGGTCATCGTCCGGGCGGTCGAGGTTCGGGCGGATGCTGCTCAGGGCTTCGCCGAAGTTGGCGGCGCTGGCCTTGGTCAGCATGGTCTTGAAGGCTTCGCTGGTGATTTCCAGCAGCAGGCCCGGCTCGCCGGAGTTGATCAGCAGCTTTGGCTCACGCAGCAGGCTTTCTTCGTAGAGGCACGGTGAACTGGTCAGCGCCGGCAGGCCCGGCAGCAGGCTTAGGCTGTGCTTGCCGAGCATCTTTTCCAGGCGCTCGGTGGACACGGCGGTCAGGCGCCGGCCCGTCAGTTCGGCGAGGCGATTGAGGTCCAGCAATTGGCTCTGCGGAAACAGCACCATCAGCGCGCCGACGGCGTCGTCCAGCAACACGGCTTGTACCTTGCGCGATGCATTGAGGCCGTGGTGGTCGAGCACTTCTTCGTAGGCGATGCCCAGCTTGCCTAGCAGCAGCCGAATGACAGACGGCGCGTGCGGGGATTCGGGGGCGAGAGCGGCTTCGGTCATGATCTGTATCCGTTTTTGAAACAATGGCAGGAGTATAACCAGCTTGGTCAGAACGATCTGTCAGAAACTGCGACGGTGCTCACACTTGGCCGTATTGCTGCCCATGACGCAGCCAACGGTCGAGCAAGGGGCTGACGTGGGTCGGCCAGCGTTCCAGCAAGGCTTGTGCGGCGTCGCGCACGGCGGGCAGCAGGTCGGCGTCGCGCATCAGGTCGGCGACCTTGAATTGCAGCAGGCCGGTTTGGCGGGTGCCGAGCATTTCGCCGGGGCCGCGCAGTTCGAGGTCTTTTTCGGCGATGACGAAACCGTCGTTGGTCTCGCGCATGATGCCCAGTCGCTGGCGACCGATCTGTGACAGCGGCGGATGGTAGAGCAGCACGCAATGGCTGGCCGCGCTGCCACGACCGACGCGGCCGCGCAGTTGGTGCAACTGCGCGAGGCCGAGGCGTTCGGGGTTTTCGATGATCATCAGGCTGGCGTTGGGCACGTCGACGCCGACTTCGATCACCGTGGTGGCGACCAGCAGTTGCAGGTTGCCGGCCTTGAATTCAGCCATGACGGCGGCTTTCTCGGCGGGTTTCATACGCCCGTGAATCAGCCCGACTTTCAACTCGCCGAGGGCGAGGGTGAGGTCTTCAAACGTGGTTTCGGCAGCCTGACAGGTCAGCTCTTCGGACTCTTCGATCAGCGTACACACCCAATAGGCCTGACGTCCTTCGGCGCAAGCACCGCGCACCCGTTCGATGACTTCGACGCGGCGCGTATCAGTCACCAGCACGGTGTTGACCGGGGTGCGGCCGGGCGGCAGTTCGTCGAGGATCGAGGTGTCGAGGTCGGCGTAAGCGCTCATCGCCAGCGTGCGTGGAATCGGTGTGGCGGTCATGATCAGTTGATGCGGGCACATGCGCCCGCCGACGCCTTTTTGCCGCAGTGCCAGCCGTTGCTGCACGCCGAAACGGTGTTGTTCGTCGATGATCACCAGCGCGAGGTTCTTGAACTGCACTTCGTCCTGGAACAGCGCGTGAGTGCCGACCACCATCGGCGTGCCGCTGGCGATCTGCTCCAGCGCGGCGACGCGGTTCTTGCCCTTGAGCTTGCCGGCCAGCCAAGCGACTTCAATGCCCAGCGGTTCGAGCCAGCGCTTGAAGGTGATGAAGTGTTGTTCGGCGAGGATTTCGGTGGGCGCCATCAGGGCGACTTGAAAACCGGCCTCCAGCGCTTGCAGCGCGGCGAGGGCAGCGACCACGGTTTTACCCGCGCCAACGTCGCCCTGAATCAGCCGCAGCATCGGTTCGTGCTGACTGAGGTCGTAGGCGATTTCGTTGCCCACCCGTTGCTGGGCGCCGGTCGGGCTGAAACCGAGGTTGGCCAGGTATTTGGGCGGCAGTTTTGTGGCTTTGGGCATCGCCGGCGCACGCAGGGAGCGCATGCTCTCGCGCAGACGCTGCTGAGACAGTTGATGGGTCAGCAGTTCTTCGAAGGCCAGACGATGCTGGGCCCAGTGATGACCGAGGGCGAGTTCATCGACGTCGGCATCAGCCGGTGGGTTGTGCAGGTAGCGGATCGCATCGGCCAACGGTGCCAGTTGATAGTCGCGAGCGAGTTCGGTCGGCAGCCAGTCGGGCAGGGTGCTGGGCTTGAGCAGGGTCAGGGTCTGCATGCACAACTGGCGCAGGCGCGCTTGGGTCAGGCCTTCGGTGAGCGGATACACCGGGGTCAGGGTTTCATCCACCGGCGGCGGCTCGTCGCCAGTGATGGCGCGGTATTCGGGGTGGTAGATTTCCAGCCCCGAGGCGCCGGGCCGGGCTTCGCCGTAGCAGCGAATCCGCGTGCCGCGCTTGAGGCCTTCTTTTTGCGCGTTGCTGAAATGGTAGAAGCGCAGGCTGAGGCCGCCGGTGCCGTCCTGCAAGCGCACGACGAGGCTGCGGCGCCGGCCCATGACCACATCGGCGCCGCTGACGGTGCCTTCGACCACGGCGTCCTGTCCCGGCCGCAAGTGGCCGATCGGCACCACGCGGGTGCGATCCTGATAGCGCAACGGCAGGTGGAACAGCACGTCCTGGAGGTTCTCCAGACCGACCTTGGCCAGTTTCTCGGCCATGGCTTCGCCGACACCCTTGAGTGCCGTCACCGACACTTGCGACAGCTCCGTCATGACGCTCGCTTAACCGGCTGTAACCGGTGCCGCTGGCTTGGCCACCGAGCACAGGCGAATGGAGTCGGCGAGGATCTCGATGGCTTTCGGGCGCGGGAAGCTCGCGCGCCAGGCAATCGCTACGGTGCGGAAGGGCACCGGCGGCGACAGCGGTCGCACTTCGATCACGCCCGGGGCGTAGTGGTGGCTGTCGACTGCCGACAGCGGCAGGATCGAGATGCCCAGCCCCGACGCGACCATGTGGCGAATGGTTTCCAGCGAGCTGGATTCGACCGTGGTGTGCTTGGCGCCATCGTTGCCCTTGGTCAGGGTCGGGCAGGCTTCGAGGACTTGATCACGGAAGCAGTGGCCTTCGCCGAGCAGCAGCAGGCTCTTGTCGTTGAGCAGGCCGGCGTCGATGGTTTCTTTTTGCGTCCACGGGTGCTGTGCCGGCATCAGGACGTAGAACGGCTCGTCGTAGAGTTGCAGGGTCAGCACGTCGGCTTCGTTGAACGGCAGGGCGATGATGATCGCGTCGAGCTCGCCGTTGCGCAGTTTGTCGCGCAGCACGTGGGTGAAGTTTTCTTCGATGTACAACGGCATCTGCGGGGCGACCCGGTGCAGTTGTGGAATCAGGTGTGGGAACAGGTACGGGCCGACGGTGTAGATCGCGCCGACTTTGAGTGGGGCGGTCAGCTGGTTTTTGCCGGCCTGGGCCAGTTCGCGAATGCCTTGGGCCTGCTCAAGCACTTTCTGCGCCTGGGCGACGATGCCTTCGCCGACCGGGGTCAGGCGCACGGCGCTTTTGCTGCGCTCGAAAATCAGCACACCGAGTTCGTCTTCAAGCTTTTTCACGCCCACCGAAAGGGTCGGCTGGCTGACGTGGCAACGCTCGGCCGCGTGGCCGAAGTGCTGCTCTTGGGCGAGGGTAACGATGTAGCGTAATTCTGTGAGGGTCATAGCAAGCGTCCATGAAGATGCGGGCCAAGCATACCGGCTGCGATCGATAGACGCACGTTATCAGACTGAGGGCGGCGTGCGACACCAGGCAATGTGGGGTTTGCCGCTGGCAGATAGGCAAAAGGCACCTTTCGGTGCCTTTATTTCGGATCCAGGGGGCGACGCATAACCCTTGTGGGAGCGGGCTTGCTCGCGAATACGGTGTGTCAGATAGATTTATATCGACTGACACGACGCCTTCGCGAGCAAGCCCGCTCCCACACTGGATCAGCGGCGTTTCTCAAGTGAGTAAACAAACGGCGCAACAATTTCGATCGAGCCATTGTTCAACATGTCGGCCGGTGGCTTGGGCAGCGGTTGGGCGCGGCGGATCATTTCCAGGGTGGCCCGGTCCAGATCGGCGTTGCCGGAACGGCCCACCAGTTCGAACGACAGCACGTTGCCTTCGCCATCGACCACAAAACGCAGACGGTTAGTCCCGGTCTTGTTGCGTGCCCGGGCGCTGTCCGGGTACTTCTTGTACTTGGACAAATGCGCGAGCAGAGAGCTTTGCCAACTGGCCTTGGCGGCCATTTGGGCGGGCGACGGGCCCGGTGCAGGTTGGGCGGTTTTCTCCGTCGGTGCGGGGGGCGGTGGCGTGTCGGCCGGTTTTTCCTCGGAAGGCTTTTCCTTGGGTGGATCGGGCAGCTTCTTCTCGACCGGTTTCGGCGGTTTCGGCTTTGGTTTCGGTTTGGGCTTTTGCACCGCAATTTCGGCTTTTGGCGCTTCAGCCAGTTTCGGAATCGGCAACTCTTCAACCGGAGCCGGTGGCTGCGGCGGTGTGACGACTTTCGGCGGAGCCGGCGGTGGCGGGGCTGGGACCGGTGCCAGCTCGACCATCATTGCCTGCGGTGGCAATTCGATGGGCGGGCGGGCAGTCCAGTTCAGTGCCAGCGCGATGGCCAGCGCATGAACGCCCAGCACCACGGCGAGGCTGGCGCCGTAACGCGTCAGTTTATGGCGCGTCGTGATCATTTCTTGACTGCGCTCTCGAGGCCGACCAGACCCACTTTCAGGTAACCGGCGGCGCGCAGGTTGTCCATCACGCTCATCAGGTCGCCGTAATCCACGCCTTTGTCAGCCTGGAAGAAAATGGTGGTGTCTTTTTTGCCTTTGGTCCGGGCGTCGAGGGTGGCGCCGAGGGCTTCGGGCGTCACTTCGTCCTCGCCGAGGAACAGGCGCTGGTCAGCTTTTACACTGAGGAACACCGGTTTCTCTGGCCGCGGCGCCGGTTTGGCGGTCGAGGCAGGCAGGTCGACTTTGATGTCCACGGTGGCTAACGGCGCGGCCACCATGAAGATGATCAACAGCACCAGCATCACGTCGATGAACGGCGTGACGTTGATTTCGTGGTTCTCGGCCAGATCGTCGTCTGCGCCTTCTTTCAAATGCAGGCCCATGGCCGATTACCCCACTTTCACCATGTGCGGTTGCGAGCTGCGCTCAGGCTGGTGATCGAGGTCACGGCTGACCAGCAGCAGCACCTGTGCCGACGCATCGGACACCTGCGCCTTGTAACCGGCGATGGATCGGGCGAACACGTTATAGATGACGACCGCTGGAATCGCGGCAACCAGACCGAGCGCGGTAGCCAGCAGTGCTTCAGCGATACCGGGTGCCACGACGGCGAGGTTGGTGGTTTGGGTTTTGGCGATGCCGATGAAGCTGTTCATGATGCCCCACACGGTGCCGAACAGGCCGACAAACGGCGCGGTGGAACCGATGGTGGCCAGCACGCCGGTGCCGCTGCTCATGTTGCGACCGCAGGCAGCTACCAGGCGCTCGAGACGGAAGCTGACGCGTTCCTTGATGCCTTCTTTCTCGCGGCTGTTGGTCGACAGGCGCATCTCTTCAAGGGCGTCGTGAACCAGCAGATTGGCGAGGGTGCCTTCCTTCGCCGCAGTGGTGCTGGCTTCTTTAAGGGTGGCGGATTTTTTCAGTTGAGCGATTTCACCACGCAGACGACGCTTGGCACCCATCAGCTCAAAGCCTTTGGCGATCCAGATGGTCCAGGTAATGATCGAAGCAATGGCCAGACCGATCATCACGATTTTCACGATAATGTCGGCGTTCTGGTACATGCCCCATGGCGACAGGTCGTGGGCCATGCCCAGGGAGTTGTCGGCTTCCAGTTGTTGCGGGTCGACCTGCTTTGCCAGTTCACCGAACTTGGCCAGGGACGCTTGTACTTCTGGCGGCAGTGAAGAGGTGTCGACGCTGCCGTCTGGATTTCTCGGCACGTCCTGTGGAGTGGTGGCGGCCGATTGGTTGGCAGCGGGGGCAGTGGCGTCAGCAAAGGCTGCAACTGGCGCCAGCATCAGACTGAGCAGCAGAGCTGCAACCGCACTCCAGGCGCGAGGTCGTGTGGTTGGCGAAGCGGGGATTTGATTACGTGTCATGCTGGCCGGACCTGAGATAGAAAAACGTTGTTGCTCTTTCAGGCCTCGTGAGGCCGAGAACAAAAGTGGCGTGCATTATTGCAATTAATTCTTGTTAACAAAAGTAATAGAGTATCTTTTTTTCCTTGATTGCTAGCCGCTTGTCTCGTGCCAAGGCTAGTCTGTCCCTTTCCGATGGGAGTTTTTTGATGTCCGCGCCTTCTGTTTTGATTGCCGGTTGTGGTGATGTCGGCAGTCGTCTTGCCACGCAACTGTTGACCGCTGGGTGGGAGGTTCATGGCCTGCGCCGTGATGTCTCGCGTTTGCCGGACGGTGTCATCGGTGTTGCCGGCGACTTGTTCAATGAAGACTGCCCGGCGACCTGGCCAGTGGGCGCTGTGGATTACCTGGTGTATTGCGCAGCGGCGACCGATCACGACGAGGCCGGCTATCGCGCGGCTTATGTGCAGGGTTTGCAGAACGTGCTGAGCTGGCTGGACGACTATGGGCAGGTGCCTGATCGACTGATCTTTGTGTCCAGCAGCAGCGTTTATGGGCAGCTGGACGGAGAGTGGGTGGATGAGACTTCCGAGACCGTCGCCACTGGTTATTCAGGTCGATTGATGCTGGAGGCGGAGCAGGTAGCGCTCAACAGTGGCATCCCGGCGAGCGTCTTGCGGCTGACCGGCATCTATGGTCCGGGCCGTGAATGGCTGCTGACCCAAGTGCGGCGCGGTTATCGTGTGGCCGTCGAGCCGCCGCTGTACGGCAATCGCATTCATGCCGATGATGCGGCGGGATTGTTGGCGTTTTTGCTGGAGGCGGATCGCCGCGGTGTGGCGCTGGATCCGTTTTACATCGGTGTCGATGATGCGCCGGCGCCGCTGGCCGAAGTGGTAGGTTGGTTGCGCGAGTATCTCGGTGTGACCGAGTGGGCGGAGGACGCCAGCGTGCGGCGTACCGGCAGCAAGCGTTGCAGCAATGCCCGGGCGAAAGCGTTGGGTTGGACGCCAAAGTATTCAACTTATCGCGAAGGCTACGCAGCGATCCTCGAGGGAAAATGCTGACTCTCAGGCACCCCTGAAAACAACTGTGGGAGCGGGCTTGCTCGCGAAGAGGGAGTGTCAGGCAACTTTAATGTCGACTGATCCGCCGCTTTCGCGAGCAAGCCCGCTCCCGCAGGTTTATGTGCTGTTCTCAGCGCGTGCTTACTGCTTCTCGAGCAACCACTTGCGCTCGCCCGGCGTGTACTGCGGCATTTCATCCGCCAGTGCCGTGTTCACCGCCTGGAAGATCTCCAGTTCCTTGCCCTTGCGCGCAAAGATATAGGCATTGCCCTGACCGTTGAGCTGCAGCCACATGTTGTCATTGGTGCTGCTCATCGACGCGCAGTCACCTGCCAGGCACAAGGCGTAGCGGTCGGCGCCAGGCAGGCCCGAGACCTGACCGTCAGCCTGGAATTGCACTGTGCTGCCTTCGCCCTGGCCACTGACGATTGTCCAGTTGCCGCCCATGTAGGCGGAATACAGCGCGCGTTCGAAGCTGGCACCGATCGGCGCGCCTTCCGGCACGGGAATCTGCGCACGGTCGAAAACCTGTTCCGGTTCGTTTTCGCTCGCGGCCTGTTCCAGTTGGCTGCCGTCGCGCTTCAGCTCGCTGGCGGAGCTGCCATAGAAGTCGACTTTCCAGGCGCCGGACTGTTCGCCCAGCAGCCGTCCTTCGACATTCTCAAAACCGTTGGTGTAGCGGGCCTGACCGGCCTTGGTGTTGACGTCCCACTCCAGGTTCGGGCCGTAAGCCTGAAGCGCCTCGCGCAGGGGGGCGCCCTTGGCTGCGGCATCGATCGCCACCTGGTTGATCCAGGTGCCGCTGATGTCACGGTCGGCAGGGTTGCTGGCGCAGCCGCCGAGGAAAATGGCGAGCAGCGGGAAAGCTAGCGCTTTGCGCATGGTGGAATCCTTTCAAAACCTTTTCTTGCTGGGCAGTCGGCGCGGCGTTTGAAGGCCGCGCCGTGCGCATCACTCGATGACCAGAATGGCATCCATTTCAACCTGCGAGCCTTTCGGCAGGGCAGCAACGCCGATGGCGGCGCGGGCCGGGTATGGCTGGTCGAAGTACTTGCCCATGATCTCGTTGACCTTGGCGAAGTGGCTCAGGTCGGTGAGGAAGATGTTCAGTTTGACGATGTCCTTGAACGAACCGCCGGCGGCTTCGGCAACGGCTTTGAGGTTCTCGAACACCTGAACGGTCTGGGCTTCGAAGCCTTCAACCAGTTCCATGGTTTTTGGGTCCAGAGGAATCTGGCCCGACATGTAGACCGTGTTGCCAGCCTTGATCGCCTGGGAGTAAGTGCCGATGGCGGCCGGGGCCTTGTCGCTGGTGATAACAGTCTTGGTCATGTATGACTCCTTGTAATGGTTGAGTTATGCACGCATGCGGGTGATGCGGATCACCCCGGTCAAGGCGCGCAGTTTCTTGATCACGCGGGCCAGGTGCACACGGTCGTGGACGCTGACCACCAACTGGACGACGCTGATGCGACCATCGCGTTCGTCCATGCTGATT
>NZ_JBIUWM010000040.1:54865-57042 GCF_044743445.1 Pseudomonas sp. NPDC087615
ACGCTGCTGGCGAGCAGGTCGATCAGGCCGCGCTGGTGTTCCAGCTCGACACGCTGTTCGAGTTTGAATTCTCCGGTGACATCCTTTTCCCTCGAGAGCTGGATGCATTTTTCGGGGTTGTGCCTGATTTCGCTGATGTTGCGGCAGTTGTCCAGGTGCACGACCATGCCTTTGCCCGCCGACAGGTGCCCGACAATCGGGTCGCCCGGGATCGGCGTGCAGCATTTGGCGTAGCTGAGTACCAGGCCTTCGGTGCCGCGAATCGCCAGCGGGCCTTCCGGACTCGGCAGTTGTTCGCCTTCGCCGAGCAGGCGGCGGGCGACCACATAGGCCATGCGGTTGCCCAGGCCAATGTCTTCAAGCAGGTCTTCGATCAGTTCGAGGCGGTACTCGGTGAGCATCGCCTTGACGCGTTCGGCCGGGATCTTCTCCAGCGAACTGTCGAAACCGTTGAGGACTTTGTTCAGCAGGCGTTCGCCGAGACTGATGGATTCGGAGCGGCGTTGCAGTTTCAACGCGTGACGAATGTGCGTGCGCGCCTTGCCGGTGACCACGAAGTTGAGCCACGCCGGGTTTGGACGCGCGCCGGGAGCGCTGACGATCTCGACCGTGGAGCCGCTTTGCAGCGGTTCGGACAGCGGTGCGAGACGGCGGTTGATCCGGCAAGCGATGCAGCTGTTGCCGACGTCGGTGTGCACTGCGTAAGCGAAGTCGACCGCCGTGGAGCCTTTGGGCAGCTCCATGATCCGGCCTTTTGGCGTGAACACGTAGACCTCGTCCGGGAACAGGTCGATCTTCACGCTCTCGATGAATTCCAGCGAGTTACCGGCACGCTGCTGCATTTCCAGCACGCCTTTGACCCATTGACGGGCGCGGGCGTGAGTGCCTTTCGGTTGTTCGTCACCGCTGGATTTGTACAGCCAATGGGCCGCGATGCCGTTGTTGGCCATCTCTTCCATTTCGCGGGTGCGGATCTGAATCTCGATCGGTACGCCGTGCATGCCGAACAGCGTGGTGTGCAGCGATTGGTAGCCATTGGCCTTGGGGATCGCGATGTAATCCTTGAAGCGCCCTGGCAACGGTTTGTACAAATTATGTACAGCGCCTAGCACGCGGTAGCAGGTATCGACCTTGTCGACGATGATCCGGAACGCATAGACGTCCATGATTTCGTTGAAGGCCCGACGCTTGCCGCGCATTTTCTTGTAGATGCCGTAGAGGTGTTTCTGGCGACCGCTGACTTCGCCCTGGATGCCATCGATAGCGAGGCAATGACCAAGGGACTCTTCGATCTTGTTGACGATTTCCTTGCGGTTGCCTCGGGCGCGTTTGACCGCCTGGTAGATCCGCGCGGAACGCATCGGGTGCATGGCTTTGAAGCCAAGGTCTTCGAATTCGATGCGGATCGCATGCATGCCCAGCCGGTTGGCGATGGGCGCGTAGATTTCCAGGGTTTCCTTGGCGATGCGCCGGCGTTTTTCGCCGGACAGCACTTCCAGCGTGCGCATGTTGTGCAGGCGATCGGCGAGTTTGACCAGGATCACGCGAATATCGCGCGCCATGGCCATGGCCATTTTCTGGAAGTTTTCCGCTTGGGCTTCGGCCTTGGTCTCGAAGTTCATCTGGGTCAGTTTGCTGACCCCGTCGACCAGCTCGGCCACGGTTTCACCGAACTGCGCTTGCAGCGCTTCTTTAGCGATACCGGTGTCTTCGATCACGTCATGCAGCATCGCGGCCATCAAACTCTGATGGTCCATGTGCATGTCGGCAAGAATGTTCGCCACCGCAAGAGGATGCGTGACGTACGCCTCGCCGCTGCGACGGCGCTGGCCGTCATGGGCTTGTTCGGCGTAGAAATACGCTCGGCGGACCAGGTTGACCTGGTCGTTGCCGAGGTAGGTCGATAAGCGATCGGCGAGGGCGTCTATGCTCGGCATGATGACTCCTGCCGTAAGCTGTGACCCCGCGCCGTGCTACGTCGACCAGGCATAGGCTTAGACGGCCTCGTTGGACTCGTCCTCGAACGCTGCGAACAGCGGTTCGTCTTCAACGATTTCAGCGTTGGCGATGAACTCGTAGCTCATCAGGCCTTCAGCGATTTCACGCAGGGCTACAAAGGTAGGCTTGTCGTTTTCCCACTGGACCAGGGGCTCTTTGCCGCCGGTGGCCAGTTGACT
>NZ_JBIUWM010000041.1:0-50645 GCF_044743445.1 Pseudomonas sp. NPDC087615
GTCAGCGGGAGGCGAATTCTACAGCGTTACACGCTGCTGTCAACACCTCTTTTTCAACTTCTTTCTGGCTTCGATAACCTGAAGCAACCCACCGCCGAAAACATCATAACTCATTGAATCTCAAGGAGTTTTCCGTTTCGACTGCGCCGGAAGTGGGGCGAATTATAGACGTCTGGAATTCGCCGTCAACACCTATTTTCAATCCCCCTCAGATTTCAACGAAATACGCGCGAATGCCTTCTTACCAGCCTGACAAACGTGAGTCGCCCCCAGTACGTATACAAAGGAGCGATCAACCACCTCACCATCAACCCGCACACCACCAGAAGCCAGCAGATCTCGTGCAGCAGCGGAGTTCTTCACCAGGCCTGCCTTATTAAGGACAGCAGCAATCGGCATATCCTCAGCAGAAGCGAGCTTGATCTCCGGCAGATCATCCGGCAACTCGCCATCCTTCATACGATTACCCGCCGCACGGTGAGCATTCGCAGCTGCCTCTTCACCATGGAAGCGCGCAACGATCTCTTCAGCCAGTTTGATTTTGATATCGCGCGGATTGGCTCCAGCCTCTACATCAGCACGGAACGCACCAATCTCATCCATGGTACGGAAACTGAGCAACTCGAAGTAGCGCCACATAAGCGCATCTGGAATAGAAACCAGTTTGCCGTACATGACACCGGGCGCCTCCTGGATGCCGACGTAATTGCCCAGCGACTTGGACATTTTCTTCACGCCATCCAGCCCTTCCAGCAGCGGCATAGTCAGAATGCACTGAGCCTCTTGACCATAACCACGCTGTAGCTCACGCCCCATCAATAGATTGAACTTCTGATCGGTACCACCCAACTCGACATCCGCACGCAGAGCAACAGAGTCATAACCCTGAACCAACGGATAGAGAAACTCGTGAATCGCGATCGGCTGATTGGTGGTGTATCGCTTATCGAAGTCATCGCGCTCAAGCATGCGAGCAACGGTGTACTGCGAAGTCAGACGAATGAAATCTGCCGGCCCCATCTGATCCATCCAGGTGGAGTTGAACGCGACTTCGGTCTTCGCCGGATCAAGAATCTTGAACACCTGAGTTTTGTAAGTCTCGGCATTTTCCAGAACCTGCTCACGAGTCAGCGGCGGCCGCGTTGCGCTCTTGCCGCTCGGATCACCGATCATCCCGGTGAAGTCACCTATAAGGAAGATCACCTGATGCCCCAGCTCCTGGAACTGGCGCAGCTTATTAATAAGCACAGTGTGACCCAAGTGCAGATCGGGAGCGGTTGGATCGAAACCAGCCTTAATACGCAGCGGCTGGCCACGCTTGAGCTTCTCGATCAGCTCGGACTCGACCAACAGTTCTTCCGCACCACGTTTAATCAGCGCTAGCTGCTCTTCAACCGACTTCATAACAGACCCGCAAGGCTCAGATTCAAAGGGAACCAACCATACAAGATCGCGCACCAATTACAAGTTTTGCCCGGCGCACGGACACCAATCCACAGACGCAAGGTCTGTAGACTTGCTTCAGAGATGATTTGGTTATATTTTATACAGTTATTTCATCTTCATCATGTCATTCATCTTTTCCAATTCATCACTATTCAAAGTCAAAATTACTTATGACCACAGAACCGTCTAAAGCGCCGCCGCTTTACCCGAAGACCCACCTGCTCGCCGCAAGTGGAATCGCCGCCCTTCTCAGCCTGGCGCTCCTGGTATTTCCTTCCAGTGATGTTGAAGCCAAAAAGACAACGCTGAGCCTTGAACTGGAAAGTCCTGCTGATCAACTGGCACAAGATCAAGACGCCGCTGACGCGGCTCAAGCCACAAACGAGCCAGTAGCTTCGCCATTTGCACAGATAGAAAACAGTAGCGAAAACACTACTGAAGCCGCGTCCGCGACAGTTCAGGCCGACGAAAAACCAAAAGACCCCTGGCACCGCGAAATCGTCGTCGCCAAGGGCGATACGCTGTCCACATTGTTCGAAAAGGTGGGGCTGCCAGCTGCGGCCGTGCATGAAGTACTGGCCAGTGACAAGCAAGCCAAGCAATTCAGCCAGCTCAAACACGGCCAGAAACTCGAATTCGATCTGAACCCGGAAGGGCAACTGACCAGCCTTCACAGCAAGGTCAGTGATGTCGAAACCATCACCCTGACCAAGAATGACAAAGGTTATTCCTTCAACCGTGTTATCGCGAAACCAACCGTTCGCACTGCTTATGCCCACGGCGTCATCAACAGTTCGCTGTCGCAGTCGGCTGCGCGTGCTGGCCTGTCTCACAGCCTGACCATGGATATGGCCAATGTATTCGGCTATGACATCGACTTTGCGCAGGACATCCGCCAGGGTGATGATTTCGACGTTATCTACGAGCAGAAAGTGGTTAACGGCAAAGCTGTCGGCAACGGTCCGATCCTGTCCGCGCGGTTCACTAACCGAGGCAAGACCTATACCGCTGTTCGTTACACCAACAAACAGGGCAACAGCAGTTATTACACGGCTGACGGCAACAGCATGCGCAAGGCGTTTATCCGTACCCCGGTGGACTTCGCCCGCATCAGCTCGAAGTTCTCCATGGGCCGTAAACATCCTATCCTCAACAAGATCCGTGCTCATAAAGGTGTCGATTACGCAGCACCACGCGGCACACCAATCAAGGCTGCCGGTGACGGCAAAGTGCTGTTGGCCGGTCGTCGCGGCGGCTACGGCAACACAGTGATCATCCAGCACGGTAATACTTACCGTACGCTTTACGGGCACATGCAAGGCTTCGCCAAAGGCGTGAAAACCGGCGGTACCGTCAAGCAGGGCCAAGTGATCGGCTACATCGGCACCACCGGCCTTTCCACCGGTCCGCACTTGCACTATGAATTCCAGGTCAACGGCGTTCACGTCGATCCACTGGGACAAAAGCTGCCAATGGCCGATCCGATCGCCAAATCCGAGCGCTCTCGTTTCATGGCTCAGAGCCAGCCGCTGATGGCACGCATGGATAAAGAGAAGGCCACAATGCTGGCTTCGAGCAAGCGTTAAGCCATGGCCCTGTATATCGGTGTGATGTCTGGAACCAGTCTCGATGGCCTGGACATCGCGCTGATCGAACATACCCCGGCGATCAAACTGATCGCCACGCATTACATCCCTATGCCTGAGTCCCTGCGCGCCGAGCTACTTGGCTTATGCGCCAGCGGCCCTGACGAGATCGCCCGCTCTGCGATTGCACAGCAGAACTGGGTAAAACTCGCCGCTCAGGGCATTCACACCCTCCTTGATCAGCAGAAGCTCCAACCTCAAGCCATACGCGCGATAGGCAGTCACGGCCAGACCATTCGCCATGAGCCCGCACGCGGCTTCACCGTACAGATCGGCAACCCGGCCCTGCTGACCGAGTTGACAGGTATCACAGTGGTCAGTGACTTCCGCAGCCGCGATGTCGCTGCCGGTGGCCAAGGCGCACCACTGGTACCAGCCTTCCATGAAGCTTTGTTCGAAGAGCGTAACGGCAACCAGGCTGTCTTGAATGTCGGCGGTTTCAGCAATCTCAGCCTGATCGAGCCGAACAAGCCTGTAGCCGGTTTCGATTGCGGCCCCGGAAATGTGCTGATGGACGCCTGGATTCAACAACAAGTCGGAGAAAACTACGATCGCAATGGTCAGTGGGCAGCCACCGGCACTGCAGAACCAAGCCTGCTCAAAGCACTGCTCAGCGACCCTTTCTTCGTGACCAAAGGGCCGAAAAGCACGGGGCGGGAAGTGTTCAATCTGCCTTGGCTGCAACAGCACCTCTCCCACCTACCGACGCTTGCTGCTGAAAACGTCCAGGCCACTTTGCTTGAGCTGACCGCGCTGACTATTGTTGAGTCGCTGCAAAGCGCTCAATCCGATACCAGAGAACTGTTGGTCTGCGGTGGCGGCGCGCACAATGCCACGCTTATGAAGCGACTGGCCGATCTGCTGCCGAAGGCGAAAGTCGCCAGCACCGCCACGCGCGGTGTAGACCCGGACTGGGTCGAAGCCATGGCTTTCGCTTGGCTGGCCCATTGCTGTCTAGAAGGCATTGCCGCCAACCGCCCAAGCGTCACCGGCGCCCGCGGCCTGCGAGTACTTGGCGCTATCTACCCCGCCTGACTCAATTTACAGAAAACAAAACGCCGCAGAACCGTGAGGCTCTGCGGCGTTTTGCTGTGTTCAGCGAAGTGCGATCAGATCGAGAACGAAGATCCGCAACCACAGGTCGTGGTGGCGTTCGGGTTTTTGATCACGAAGCGCGAACCTTCCAGACCTTCCTGGTAGTCCACTTCGGCACCCGCGAGGTACTGGAAGCTCATCGGGTCAACCACCAGACTCACGCCTTCACGCTCGACGATGGTGTCGTCCTCTGCCACCTCTTCATCGAAGGTGAAACCGTATTGAAACCCTGAACAACCGCCGCCCGTAACGAATACGCGCAGCTTCAAGCGATCATTCCCCTCTTCATCGACCAGGCTCTTCACCTTGTGCGCGGCACCGTGGGTGAATTGCAAAGCCGTGGGGGTGAAGGATTCGACGCTCATGCTGACTATCTCCCGGCGTTACGCCGCCATAATGCGTGATGACGCGCATTATCCGCTTGTCCGAGAAAATCGGTCAACTATTGTTACGGTATATCAATCAAGCCGATCGGCGGTTCAGAATGCAAAAAGGCCCGTTCAACGGGCCTTTTTACTGTGCAACTGTAAGGTTACGGCAGCATACCGGCGTGGGACAGGCCGAAACGCTCGTCCAGCCCGAACAGGATGTTCATGTTCTGCACCGCCTGCCCCGACGCGCCTTTGACCAGGTTGTCGATCACCGACAAGACCACCACCAGATCGCCATCCTGCGGACGGTGAACCGCAATACGGCAAACGTTGGCGCCACGCACGCTGCGAGTTTCCGGATGACTGCCCGCTGGCATCACATCGACGAACGGTTCATCGGCATAACGCTTTTCGAACAGTGCCTGCAGATCCACCGAGCGATCGACCACGGTGGCGTATAACGTGGAATGAATGCCACGGATCATCGGGGTCAAGTGAGGAACGAAGGTCAGACCGACATCCTCGCCCGCCGCGCGACGCAGCCCCTGGCGAATTTCCGGCAGGTGACGGTGACCTTTCACCGCGTAGGCCTTCATGCTTTCCGACGTCTCGGAGTACAGCGAGCCTACAGCCGCGCCGCGACCTGCACCGCTGACACCGGACTTGCAGTCAGCGATCAAACGCGAGGTGTCGGCCAGACCGGCTTCAAGCAACGGCAGAAAACCCAACTGTGTTGCGGTTGGATAGCAACCCGGCACCGCGATCAGGCGTGCTTTCTTGATTTGCTCGCGATTGACTTCAGGCAAGCCATAGACAGCTTCATCCAGCAACTGCGGAGCACCGTGAGGCTGACCGTACCACTTTGCCCATTCTTCAGCGTCTTGAAGACGGAAGTCCGCGGACAGGTCGATGACCTTGGTGCCTGCGGCCAGCAATTCACCTGCCAGTGCGTGAGCCACACCGTGCGGTGTGGCGAAAAAAACCACATCGCAAGCGCCCAACGTTTTGATATCGGGCACGCTGAACGCCAGGCCGTCGTAGTGTCCGCGCAGGTTCGGGTACATGTCAGCCACGGGCAGACCGGCCTCGGATCGGGAAGTGATCACGACCACTTCTGCCTGCGGATGCTGTGCCAACAGACGCAGCAGTTCGACACCGGTGTAACCCGTGCCGCCGACGATACCGACCTTGACCATAAACCTGCCCTCAACGAACCCACTGGAAAGCCGTCGATAATAGGGGCCACGCGCGCCTGCGACAACCATCAAGGTGACGCGCGGACGCTCAAGCCTCTACTATCCGGCTTACCGTGAATGAGGGAATAACCCAAAATGCTCTATCTGTGGATCAAGGCTTTTCATATCGTCAGCGTCGTTTGCTGGTTTGCCGGGCTGTTTTACCTGCCGCGACTGTTCGTTTATCACGCGCAAAGTGAAGACACCGTCAGCAAGGAACGCTTCAGCGTCATGGAGCGCAAGCTGTATCGCGGCATCATGGGCCCGGCCATGATCGCTACGCTGATCTTTGGCGGCTGGCTGATCTATCTCAACCCGAGCATCTTCAGCATGGGCGGCTGGATACACGCCAAATTGACCCTGGTCGTCTTGCTGATCGGCTACCACCACATGTGCGGCGCGCAGGTAAAACGTTTCGCTCGTGGCGAGAACACCCGCAGCCATGTCTTTTATCGCTGGTTCAATGAAGTGCCGGTTCTGATATTGCTGGCTATCGTAATTCTGGTCGTGGTCAAGCCGTTCTAACTTCAACAAACACAACACTTTGGGGTACTTCCAATGTCGCTGCCCGCTCTGCTCGAACAAACTCTGCGCCTGCCAGTGGTAGCGGCGCCGATGTTTCTGATCTCCAACCCTGAACTGGTGATCGCCTGCTGTCGTAATGGCGTGGTCGGTAGCTTCCCGGCGCTGAACCAACGCGAAAGCAGCGGTTTCAAAGCCTGGCTGGAACAGATCGAAGCGGGATTGGCGACACTGAACAACCCGGCACCGTACGCAGTGAACCTTATTGTTCACAACAGCAACCCGCGCTTGCAGGCGGACCTGAATATTTGCGTCGAGCACAAAGTGCCCATCGTCATCACCAGCCTCGGCGCGGTCAAGGAACTGGTCGACGCCGTGCACAGCTATGGCGGTCTGGTCTTCCACGACGTTACCACCCGCCGTCATGCCGAGAAGGCTGCCCAGGCGGGTGTCGACGGTTTGATCGCAGTGGCGGCCGGCGCCGGCGGTCATGCCGGCACCTGGAGCCCGTTTGCACTGATTGCCGAGATCCGTGAGTTCTTCGACAAAACGTTGTTGCTTGCAGGATGCCTGAACCATGGGCATGAGATTCTCGCTGCACAGATGCTCGGCGCGGATTTGGCCTACTTCGGTACGCGATTTATCGGCACCACTGAAAGTCATGCACCTGACGCCTACAAGCAGATGCTGCTGACAGCCAAAGCGGCAGACATCATTCATACTCCAGCGGTTTCCGGGGTGCCGGCCAGTTTCATGCGTCAAAGCCTGGAGGCAGCCGGTTTCGACATGACCGCGCTACAAGGCAAGGGCGAAGTGAATTTCGGCGATAAGCTCAAACCGATCAGCGACGAAGCCAAAGCCTGGAAAACCGTGTGGTCTGCCGGTCAAGGTGTCGGACAGATTGATGATCTGCCAAGCGTGGATCAGTTGATCGCGCGCCTCGATGCTGAGTACCGCCAGGCCCAGGAGCGCGCAGCGCAGTTGCCGAAACGCTGGCCTCGCTGAGAAAATCGCGCCCGTCCCTTGTGGACAGGCCTTACACTAACGACCTTTCAATCTACTCGCGACAAGGATGCCTCGCCCATGAGCGACACCCGTTACAAGATCGTTTTCGACGGCGCTCTACAGCCCGGTGTTGATATCACCACTGCCAAACTCAATCTGGCGGATCTGTTCAAAACCGAAGTGACCGCCATCGAGCGTCTGTTCAATGGCAGTACAGTGGCACTCAAACGCGACCTGTCCCATGGCGATGCTCATGCTTATTTGCAAGCGTTGAGCAAAACCGGGATCGATGCACGGATCGAAACAGAAACAGCCATCGAGTTGAACCTGTCGGACGTCCACGAACAATCTGCTGGCGTGGCAGAACCGGACTCACCCTATGCACCACCGCGCGCCAGCGTAGGCGAAAGCCTACCGCCATTCGCCACGCTCAAGCCATTCAGCGTCGAAGGCAGGATCGGACGCTTGCGCTTTCTGGCCTGGACAATGGTACTCAGCCTGGTGACGATGCCCATCGTCGGCGTGTTCGCCCTGATCGCCCTGGGGCTTGTCAGCGGCGACTCCACCACCGGACTGATCATCGGCGGCATCTTTGCCTTTTTCCTGTTTCTGGGATTCATGATTGTCAGCATCCTGTTCACCGTTCAACGTCTGCACGACATCGGCTGGTCAGGCTGGCTGTGGTTACTGAACCTTGTACCGTTCGTGGGCAGTTTCTTCCCGCTGGTGATTATGGCCGTCCCCGGCGATACCGTCGCCAATCGCTATGGTCCTCCACCGCCACCAAACACCACCGCAGTGAAAGTGCTCTGCTCCCTGTGGATCGTGTTTGTCGCCCTGATATTCGCGGGCGCAATACTCGGTGGAATCTCGGCAGTTCAGCAGGAATACGAAAGCACCCTGGAAAGCAGCTACGAAAGCGGCTCTGTGACCACCGACGAAATCGATGTCGAAGTCGAGCCGGCCGCAAATTCCGCTGACGAGGCAGCCGAAGCGGCGCAGGCCCCCTGTAGACTCTGCGAACGAATGAGCAGCGCTCCCCGCCGTGACACCCGCGTCGCTGGCGCGGAGTTGTTGCGATGGAGAATTGCATGACCCGTTACGCTCTGATCACTGGCGCCTCCAGCGGTATCGGCTTGGCCATGGCCGAAGCACTGGCGCGGCGCGGCCGCAGCCTGATTCTGGTGGCACGACAGCGTGATCAGTTGGAAAGCATTGCGATCGAACTGACCCAGCGCTTCGGCGTCGAGGTGCTGTTCCGCGCCTGCGATCTGGGCGAGCCGTTGCGCCTGTCCGGTTTTTTGCTGGAACTGGAAGAAGGTGACCGACAGATCGATCTGTTGGTGAACTGCGCTGGCATCGGCACCTGTGGCCCCTTTTTGGCTCAGGACTGGATGACCGAACAAGATCTGATCGAGGTCAACATCCTCGCCCTCACCCGCTTGTGCCATGCGATCGGCAACAGCATGGCACTGCAGGGTGGGGGGCAGATTCTCAACGTCGCCTCGATTGCCGCGTTCAATCCTGGTCCATGGATGAGCACGTACTACGCCAGCAAGGCCTATGTCCTGCATTTTTCCGAAGCGCTGCGCGTGGAGCTCAAGCAGAGCGCAGTAAAAGTTTCGGTTCTGTGCCCTGGCCCGACCCGCACAGCCTTTTTCCGCACCGCGCAGCTCAACAACGAAAAACTCAACGACAGCAAAATGCTGATGAGCCCCGAGGAAGTCGCGCTATACACCGTGCGTGCACTGGAAAAAAACCGCGCGATCATCATTCCAGGACGGCGCAATCGCTGGTTCGCGTTTCTGCCGCGACTCGGTTCGCGCTGGCTCAACCGCACCCTCGTCGGTATGGTCAACAAGGCTTACTGCCCACGCTGAACTGTCCTACGGCAAAAAACTGGGCGGGTCCATTCCCCATGAGTACACTCAGGCCAACCCACACAACGGAGAAAACAGCAGTGGATAGTCTGTTCACCAAGATCATCAACCGGGAAATCCCGGCGAAGATCATTTACGAGGACGACCAGGTTCTGGCGTTCCACGACATCGCCCCTCAGGCACCGGTGCATTTTCTGGTGATCCCGAAGAAACCGGTGCGCACCCTCAATGATCTGACTGAAGACGACAAGGCACTGGCCGGGCACATCCTGTTCACTGCTCAGCGCCTGGCGCTGGAGTTGGGTTGCGAAGAAGGCTTTCGCGTGGTGATGAACTGCAATGAAAAAGGTGGGCAGACCGTCTATCACATTCATATGCACGTACTGGGTCAGCGCCAGATGAACTGGCCTCCGGGCTAAGGCACAATCCCTTCCACTGCGGGGGCGGGCTTGCTCGTGAAGATGTCAGCACATTCGGAGCATCTTCGGCTGACACACCGTTTTCGCGAACAAACTCCGCTCCCACAAAGAAACATGCCCCCATGGCATATGACCCAGCGCAAACCTTCCCTGGCCGATTCGGTTAAACTGGCCATCGAGATTCTTCCCGGAGGTCAGCATGACTACCCAACGTCACTACTCGCCGATTGACCGTCTTCTGCTGCAAGCCGATGCCGCGATGCGTACATTACTGCCATTCAGTGGCCAGCCGTACCGCCCGTCACCGGCCATCCTGCAGCCGGAAACACAAATGAGCGACGAAGACACTCGCCATGTCGCCGGCCTGATGCGCATCAACCATACCGGTGAAGTCTGTGCCCAGGCGCTGTATCAGGGCCAGGCCCTGACCGCCAAATTGCCGCAAGTGCGCGAAGCCATGGAGCACGCCGCGGAAGAAGAGATTGATCACCTGGTGTGGTGCGAACAACGCATTCAGCAACTGGGGAGCCATACCAGCGTGCTCAATCCGCTGTTTTATGGCATGTCGTTCGGCATCGGCGCTGTCGCTGGCTTGATCAGCGACAAGGTCAGCCTGGGGTTTGTTGCGGCCACCGAACATCAGGTGTGCAAACACTTGAATGAGCATCTGGAGCAACTGCCAAATGGGGATGAAAAGTCCCGGGCAATTCTGCAGCAGATGCGTATCGATGAAGAGCATCATGCCGAGAGTGCACTGGAGGCTGGCGGTTTCCGCTTTCCGGCACCGGTTAAGTTCGGGATGAGTCTTTTGGCGAAGGTGATGACCAAGAGCACCTACCGGATCTGAAGACTGTATCCGTACCAGAGGGTTTCATCGCAGGTAAGCCAGCTCCCACAAGCTCTTTACTCCTGCCATAAAAAGGCGACTACCGCTAAGTAGTCGCCTTTTTTGTGTCTCGCCGCCGGCTGACCGATCACGGCCCTGAAAAAGCGGCGCATCATGCAGACGTCAGCGGGGGATCGCCAGAGTCGGCACTGCTTTTATGATAGTTGAATGTCAGTTCAACCGAGTTCGACGATTTCGTAATCGTGGGTGATAGCAACGCCAGCGGCGCCGAGCATGATCGAAGCCGAGCAATATTTTTCGGCAGACAGTTCGATGGCGCGCTTGACCTGGGCTTCTTTCAGGCCACGGCCCTTGACCACGAAGTGCATGTGGATCTTGGTGAACACCTTCGGATCTTCAGTCGCACGCTCGGCTTCAAGGAAGGCTTCGCAGCTTTCAACGTTCTGACGGGACTTCTTCAGAATGCTGACCACGTCGAAGTTGCTGCAACCGCCGACGCCCAGCAGGAGCATTTCCATCGGACGAACCCCCAGATTACGACCACCGGCGTCCGGAGGACCGTCCATGACCACAACATGCCCACTACCGGATTCGCCGAGAAACATGGCTTCGCCAGCCCATTGGATGCGTGCCTTCATCGCCCAGACTCCACTGTAAAAAAAGGGGCGCCAGCTTATCACAGGGCTTTGCTCTGACAGCGAGCAGCGTTCATAGGACGAATGCTCCAGTAGCGTAGGTAATTTCTCGAATTTGCGCGGAAGTGTCTGGTAAGCTGGCGCCAATTCGCTGGCGCTCAGCCAGTTGTGTAGCGACCATCTTCAGCGCCTCATAAAAAAATTAAACATAACCGTGCAGTTTTTTCGGGATACAACCATGGTTGCTATTACCCCCACACCCAAAATCAAGAACCTCGACAAGCTGTTGACGCATTGTCAACGCCGTCGGCATGCGGCCAAGAGCAACATCATTTGTGCTGGCGATCGTTCGGACACGTTGTACTTCATCATCAAGGGGTCGGTGACGATCCTGATCGAGGATGACGACGGCCGCGAGATGATCATTGCGTACCTGAACGCGGGGGACTTCTTCGGCGAACTGGGACTGTTTGAACAGGCCGGCCAGGAACAGCAGCGCAGTGCCTGGGTGCGGGCCAAGGTCGAGTGCGAAACGGCGGAAATCAGCTACGCGAAGTTCCGCGAATTGTCGCAGCAGGATCCGGACATTCTTTACGTCCTCAGCGGACAAATCGCACAACGCCTGCGCAATACCACGCGCAAGGTCGGCGATCTGGCGTTCTTCGACGTCACGGGACGAGTGGCACGCTGCCTGTTGGAGTTGTGCAAGCAACCCGACGCGATGACCCACCCGGACGGCATGCAGATCAAGGTGACCCGTCAGGAAATCGGCCGGATCGTCGGTTGTTCGCGGGAAATGGTCGGTCGCGTGCTCAAGGATCTTGAGGAACGCAACCTGGTCGACGTGAAAGGCAAGACGATGGTGGTCTTCGGTACTCGTTAGAGACCGACGCTGTAGATCTGCGCCAGCATTAAACGAAAGAGCTCATCGAGTCGCGCCAACGCCTGTGGCGCGCTGAATTTCTCGTGCAAGGCGATATGGCTTTCGGCACGCACTCGCGGTTCCAGGCCACAGGCTTGGTTGAAACGATTGACCGCCGCGACCATCGATTCGCGTTCGTTCTCCATCAGCATCGCACCGTGCACCAGGCCCACCGGACGCTGTCCGCCCTGACTCTGGCGCCAGCGCTGGGCGGTGCCAACCATTTTTCGGCCGTCGAGGTTAACGTTGAAACGTCCGTCACAGAACGCTCCTTCGATTTCACCCAAGGACGATGTGCCGCCCAACTCATCAAGCAACTGACAGATCGGATCGCACAAGCGGCGGTAGCCGGTTTCGATGCGGTTCAGATCGCCTTCGTTGCGGGGTGGCGCGTAGACCAGTGCAATGTTGATCGTCGCGGCAGATTGCGGGACGGGTTCGCCGCCAGTTTCGCGCAGGAGCACCGGCCAGCCGGCGGCAGCGGAGACTTCGCAGGCGTGTTCGAAACCGGGGAGACGATTGAGGCGGCGAGGCATGACCAGCGCGTGGTCGCTGGGTTGCCAGATCAGAAGGCCGAATTCCGCATCACCGGCGCAGACTGAGGCGAGCAAGTCCTGCTCGGCTTGCAGGCCGGCTTCAATGGTCAGGGCGGTTGGCTGCGACATGCATGGCTCCGACAGACTTGAAGTCTTTAGAGAATTTGAGGGCCTCTTCGCGAGCAAGCCCGGCCCCAAAGGGGACGCGGGCGCCTGCAAAAAAGATCAGTCGAGGGTCGAGCCGCTGACCGCAGCCCCACGTTCCGGGAAGAACAGACGCTGCAATTCAACACCCGGGCTTTCGGCGCGCATGAACGCTTCGCCGACCAGGAACGCGTAAACGTCGCTGATTTCCATCAGTTCGACATCTGCACGGTTGAGGATGCCGCTCTCGGTAATCACCAGACGATCGCGCGGAATACGCGGCAGCAGGTCGAGGGTGGTTTCCAGACTGACGTCGAAAGTGTGCAGATTACGGTTGTTGACCCCGACCAGTGGCGTATCGAGAGTTTTCAACGCACGTTCCAGCTCATCACCGTCGTGCACTTCCACCAAGACATCAAGACCAACGCCTTTGGCCACCGACGCCAACTCGGCCATTTTCACGTCATCCAGCGCGGAAACGATCAACAGCACGCAGTCGGCGCCCAGCGCACGGGCTTCGACGATCTGGTACGGATCGATCATGAAGTCCTTGCGGATCACC
Organism: Pseudomonas sp. NPDC087615; assembly: GCF_044743445.1. Lineage (NCBI taxonomy): Bacteria > Pseudomonadati > Pseudomonadota > Gammaproteobacteria > Pseudomonadales > Pseudomonadaceae > Pseudomonas > Pseudomonas sp. NPDC087615. The sequence goes on from NZ_JBIUWM010000041.1 coordinate 13,266, forward strand.
GGCAGTTTGCACGCGGCGCGAGCCTGTTGCAGGTACGCATCGGCGCCTTGGAAGTAATCGATATCGGTCAGTACGGAAAGACAGGTCGCCCCACCCTTCTCGTAACTTTTGGCAATGTCGGCCGGAACGAAGTTTTCGCGGATCACGCCTTTGCTCGGTGAAGCCTTTTTGATCTCGGCAATGACCGCCGGTTGTTTGGTCTTGGCCTGTGCCAGCAACGCCTGGGCGAAACCACGGGGCGCATCGGCCGCTTTGGCCAGGCTTTCCAGCTCGCTCAGGCTCACACGAGCGCTACGCTCGGCGATTTCCTGAACTTTGCGCGCCAGAATGTTTTCCAGAACCGTCGGTACACTCATCCTTCATTCTCCACTTTGAATACCGCGGTAAAGGCACCCAGCTCCTCAAGTTTTTCCCGAGCGAGGCCGGTGTGCAGAGCGTCGTGCGCCAGCTCCACGCCTTGTTTCAAACTGCTGGCCACGTCGGCGGCGTAGAGTGCCGCGCCGGCGTTGAGCACAATCATTTCGGCGGCTTTCTGGCCGTTCTCGGTTTTGCGCTTGCCCAGCGCATCGCGGATCAGCGCCAGCGACGCCTCCGGGCCGTCGACCGACAGGCCGTGCAAGCTCTGGCTCTTCATGCCCAAGTCCTCGGGTTCGACCCAATACTCGGTGATCTCGTTGTTTTTCAGTTCGGCGACAAAGGTCGGTGCAGCGAGGCTGAATTCGTCCAGACCATCCTTCGAATGCACCACCAGCACATGCTTGCTGCCCAAGCGTTGCAAGACTTCCGCCAACGGTCGGCACAACGCCGGGTTGAACACACCCACCACCTGATGTTTAACACCGGCCGGATTCGTAAGCGGGCCAAGCATGTTGAACAGCGTACGCAGGCCGAGATCGCGGCGTGGGCCGGCGGCATACTTCATGGCTTTGTGATGGGTCTGGGCAAACATGAAACCGATGCCGACGTTGTCGATGCAACGGGCGACCTGAACCGGCGTCAGGTTGAGGTAGATACCGGCGGCTTCCAGCAAGTCGGCGCTGCCGCTCTTGCCCGACACCGCGCGGTTGCCGTGTTTGGCCACGGTGCAACCCGCTGCCGCAACAACAAAAGAAGACGCGGTCGATACGTTGAAAATGTTGGCACCGTCACCGCCGGTACCGACCACATCGACCACGCCGTCGAGGGTCTTGAGTTCGACCTGATCGGCCAGCTCACGCATCACCGATACGGCGCCGACGATTTCATCGATGCTTTCGCTCTTCATGCGCATGGCCATCATGAAAGCGCCGATCTGCGCGTCAGTGCATTGGCCGGTCATGATTTCGCGCATCACGTCGCGCATTTCATCGGTGCTGAGGTCGAGGTGATCGACGATACGGCTCAGGGCTGTCTTGATATTCATGGGAAGTCCTTAGCGCGTGCCGCCGGTTTGTTTGAGGAAGTTGGCAAACAGTTCATGGCCCTGCTCAGTCAGGATCGACTCGGGGTGGAACTGTACGCCTTCAATGTTCAGGGTCTTGTGACGCAGGCCCATGATTTCGTCGACAGAGCCGTCATCGTGTTGCGTCCACGCCGTCAGCTCCAGGCAATCGGGCAAGGTTTCGTGCTTGACGATCAGCGAGTGGTATCGGGTGACGGTCAGGGGATGGTTGAGACCTGCGAAAACGCCCTTGTCCTCGTGGAATACCGGACTAGTCTTACCGTGCATCACTTGGCGGGCACGCACCACATTCCCGCCAAAGGCCTGACCGATGGACTGGTGGCCGAGGCAGACGCCGAGAATGGGCAGCTTGCCGGCAAAGTGCTTGATGGCCTCGATGGAGATGCCGGCTTCGGTCGGCGTGCAAGGCCCCGGAGAAACCACGATGCGCTCTGGCTTGAGCGCTTCGATTTCGGCAATGGTCAATTCGTCGTTGCGCACGACTTTGACTTCGGCACCCAGCTCGCCGAGGTACTGCACAACGTTGTAAGTAAAGGAGTCGTAGTTGTCGATCATCAGCAACATGGCGTTTCGAACCTCTTGAATTCTGACTTGAAGACAGCCTTCAGATGACTTGCCCGCAGGGCGCTGCACGATGTCGGACGCACAGATGGCGTCGGCAAAGCGGCATTTCGAACGGGCAAGGAAGGCAAAGCGATACAAATCCGGCCGGGCCGGCAGAAAAGATTCAGGCGCGCCAACGCCAACGGGCGTGTGCCTTGATGACTTGATCCAGAAGTTTGCTGGTGATCAACACGGGGAAGGTCTCGTTCATACGTTCCGGCACAGTAACTTAGCTGGGCAGAGCGTGCAATATGGCGGGGCTTGCAGGGCATAAAACTATGGAGGGGTTCGCGATCGATGGCAAAAGGCCGGAAGTTTTTGGTACTGTCGTTTCGTTCACCTACAACAATAAATAAACGGACTTGCTCATGATCAAACAGACGTTGTTTGTACCGCTGGCCGGTTGCTTGCTCGCCCTGGCCTGCGCCCAGGCGTATGCAGCACCCAATCCTTACTCAAGCTTCATCGTCTTTGGCGACAGCCTCAACGATGCCGGGACATTCACCGACACCGGCGGCCCGGCGGGCGCCACCCAGCGCTACACCAACCGCACTGGCCCGGTTTATCTGGATGGCAGCGGTGAATTGCGCTCGCTGAACTCCACGCAACTGCTGGGCGGACGCCTCGGGTTTACGGCGGATCAAACAGCCTCTTCCAGTTCAGCTGAACGCGCCAATGCAGGCCTGCCGGACGGCAACAACTGGGCGGTGGGGGGTTATCGAACTGACCAGATCCTCGACTCGATCACCACGCAATCTGCCACGGGGGAACGTACCCGCGCCGGCTACTTGCCATCGAACGGCTTGCGCGCCGACCCGAATGCGCTGTACTACATTTCCGGCGGTGGCAATGACTTCCTGCAAGGTCGAATTCTCAGCCTGCCTCAGGCTAACGCGGGTGCCGACCGATTGGCTGACAGCGTACAAGCCCTGCAAACGGCCGGCGCCAAATACGTGATGGTCTGGCTGTTGCCTGATGTCGGTTTGACCCCGGCCATCAACGGTACGCCTTTTCAGGCGCTCAGCAGTCAACTCGCCAGCCAGTTCAACAGCCAACTGGTGACACGTTTAAAGGACATCAACGCTGAAATCATTCCGTTGAATATTCCAGTGCTCCTGTCGGAAGCTTTCGCAGATCCCGGACGTTTTGGCCTGGCCACCGACCAGAACCTGACCGCGACCTGTTTCAGCGGCAGCAGTTGCACGGAGAACGCCCGCTACGGCATCAACAGTGCGACGCCGGATCCGAGCAAGCTGATCTACAACGACGGCGTACACCCGACCGAGGCCGGGCAGAAGCTGATCTCTGATTACGCCTATTCGCTGTTGGCCGCACCGTGGGAGCTGACACTGCTGCCGGAAATGGCCCACGCCACGCTGCGTGCGCACCAGGATGAACTGCGTACTCAATGGAAAGCGGATTGGGAGAACTGGCAACCCGTCGGTCAGTGGCGCGCCATTGTCTCCGCCGGCGGCCAGCATCTGGATGTCGACAGCCAAAGCAGCGGCGCCAGCGCCGACGGCAGTGGTTACAACCTCAACGTGGGGGGCAGCTATCGCCTCAATGATGCTTGGCGCGTGGGCGTAGCGGCAGGTTTCTACCGGCAGAATCTGGAGGCAGGCCACAACGATTCGGACTACAAACTCAACAGCTATCTGGCGACAGCCTTCGCCCAGTTCCAGCAAAATCGCTGGTGGGCTGACGCCGCGCTGACCGGTGGCAAACTCGACTACGACAACCTCAAGCGCAAGTTCGATCTGGGCGTCAGTGAAGGTGCGGAGAAAGGTGATACCGACGGCCACCTGTGGGCGTTCAGTACCCGCATCGGATACGACATTGCCCAACCGGGCAGTGAATGGCATTTGTCGCCGTTCGTCAGCGCCGACTACGCCAGCGTGGATGTCGATGGTTACTCAGAGAAAAGCAACCGGGCCACAGCACTGACCTTCGATGACCAGGCGCGTGATTCGAAACGTCTGGGCCTCGGTATTCAGGGCAAGTACAACATCACCCCACAAACCCAGGTGTTTGGTGAATACGCCCACGAACGTGAGTACGAGGATGACGTGCAGAAGGTCAACATCGCGCTCAATACCCTGCCGGCCAACGACTTCAAACTCGAAGGCTACACACCGCAGAGTCATTTGAACCGTTTGAGCCTGGGCGTCAGCCATAAACTGACGGCAGATCTGGCGCTGCGTGGCGGTTATACGTTGCGCAAGGACGATGACTTTACCCAGCAAGGGGTTAACGTCGGAGTCGTGCTGGACTTCTAAATCCCGCGCATAAAAAAGCGGTGCCCTCGCAGGCGCCGCTTTTTTATTGCCGAACACAAAGCCCACTGTGGGAGCGAGCCTGCTCGCTCCCACAGGGTTTTGTGTTGGCTCAGCTTTCCGGGGTTTGTTCGGCCAGTGCCACGGCACGGAACATCGCCCGGCGCTTGTTCAGGGTTTCTTCCCATTCCAGCGCCGGCACCGAGTCGGCGACGATGCCGCCACCGGCCTGTACGTGCAATTCGCCGTTTTTGATCACCGCGGTACGGATCGCAATCGCGGTGTCCATGTTGCCGTTCCAGGCGAAGTAACCCACCGCGCCGCCATACACACCACGCTTGACCGGTTCGAGTTCGTCGATGATTTCCATCGCACGAATCTTCGGTGCCCCGGACAAGGTGCCCGCCGGCAGAATCGCCCGTAGCGCGTCCATCGCCGTCAGCCCGGATTTCAACTGGCCGGTGACGTTGGAAACAATGTGCATCACGTTGGAATAACGCTCGATGACCATCTTCTCGGTGAGTTTCACCGAACCGATTTCCGAGACACGTCCGGTGTCGTTACGACCCAGATCGATCAGCATCAAGTGCTCGGCGATCTCTTTATCGTCGGACAGCAAGTCTTCTTCCAGCGCCAGATCGGCTTCTTCTGTCGCGCCACGCGGGCGAGTACCGGCAATCGGACGCACCGTGATCAGGTTGTCCTCGACCCGCACCAGCACTTCCGGCGAACTGCCGACGACGTGGAAGTCGCCGAAGTTGAAGAAGTACATGTACGGCGTCGGGTTGAAGCAGCGCAAGGCGCGATACAGATCGATCGGTGCCGCCTTGAAGTCGATCGACATGCGCTGCGACGGCACGACCTGCATGCAGTCACCGGCCAGGATGTATTGCTTGATGGTGTCGACGGCTTTTTCGTAATCGTTCTGGGTGAAACTGGAGCGGAACACCGGGTCAGCGGACTGTTGTTTGCTGAAGTCCAGGCCGCGACGCGGGGTGATCGGCTGGCGCAGTTTTTCCAGCAGTCCCTGCAATTGCGCCTGACCTTGCTCGTAGGCATCCGCCTGCGCAGGGTCGGCCAATACGATGGCGTGCATCTTGCCGGCGAGGTTGTCGAACACCACGACCGCATCGGACACCATCAACAGAATGTCTGGCACGCCCAGCGGATCCGGGTTCGGGCACTTGCCCAGACGTTTCTCGACATAACGCACGCAGTCGTAACCGAAATAACCGACCAGACCGCCGTTAAATCGCGGCAGGCCAGCAATGGTCGGTACGTTGTAGCGGGCCTTGAAGGTTTCGACGAAGGCCAGCGGATCTTCAACGTCGTGGCTTTCAGTCTCGACGCCATCAACGGTGATGCTGACGTGATGATCGTAAACCCGCAGCACGGTGCGGCACGGGAGGCCGATGATCGAGTAACGACCCCATTTCTCGCCGCCCTGCACGGACTCGAGCAGGTAGGAGTTGGGTTGGTCAGCCAGTTTCAGGTAGATCGACAGCGGCGTGTCGAAGTCGGCCAGGGTTTCGCAGGCCAACGGAATGCGGTTATAGCCATCAGCGGCCAAGCGCAGGAATTCTTCGCGAATCATAAGATGCCTCGTGGTGTGAGGTGCTGTCAGTCAGGTGTGCAAACGCGCCGGCAGGCCGGCCAGAAACAAGTCAGGCGCGCCAACGCCAGCGGGCCAGGGCCTTGATGACTTTCATCCAGAGTTTGCGGGTGACCACCACGATGGCGTTTCCAGAAGGGGATTGAGAAGCGTCGGGCAACGTTATCTCAGCGGCCGGATCCAGGCAACCGGGAATTAGCTTGCGCAGGTCGTCGATCACCAGTGCCGGGGATTCCTCGGCAATCGGCCGCCCATGGTTGTAGCCGTAACTCAGCGCCACACATTTGACCCCCGCCGCTTTCGCGGCCAGCACGTCGCTGCGCGAGTCGCCGACAAACAGCGATTGCGAGGCCGGGATGTTGGCCATTTTCATCACGAAGAACAGCGCGGCCGGGTCGGGTTTTTTCTGCGGCAAGGTATCGCCGCCGATGATCCATTTGAAATAGCGGCCGATTTTCATCTGGTCCAACAGCGGCGCGACGAAACGCTCCGGCTTGTTGGTGATCAACGCCATGGCCACGCCTTGCTTTTGCAGCCACTTGAGCGTGTCGCGCACGCCGGGATAGACCACAGTCAGCTCATGGCTGGCGCCGTAGGCCTGCATGAAAATTTCCAGCGCTTGCTCGGCTTCGACGTCATCCACAGAGGCATGATCGATACCGCCGGCCAGCGCACGACGCACCAATACCGGTGCGCCATTGCCAACCCACTCGCGCACCGACTCAATGCCCGCTGGCTGGCGGCCGAGGGTGAGCAGCATGTTGTCCACCGCCGCTGCCAGGTCGGGAACCGAGTCGATCAGCGTGCCATCCAGATCGAACATCACCAACCGTGGCAGTTTGCCCGGGAACAGCTGCTCAAAACCGCTCATGGGCGAGCCAGCGCCAGTTCGGAACGCATCTTGTCGATGACTTCCTGATAGTTCGGTGCATTGAAGATCGCCGAGCCGGCCACAAAGGTGTCGGCGCCAGCGGCGGCGATCTCACGGATGTTGTTGACGTTGACGCCGCCGTCGATTTCCAGACGGATGTCACGCCCCGACGCATCGATGATCGCCCGTGCTTCGCGCAGTTTGTCGAGGGTGCCGGGAATGAACTTCTGCCCGCCAAAGCCTGGGTTGACGCTCATCAGCAGAACCATGTCGACCTTGTCGATCACGTACTTGAGCACGTCCAGCGGGGTCGCCGGGTTGAACACCAGACCGGATTTGCAGCCGCCCTCGCGGATCAGTTGCAACGAGCGATCGACGTGCAGCGTGGCTTCCGGGTGGAAGGTGATGTAGGTGGCGCCGGCCTCGATGAAGTCGCCAACGATGCGATCCACCGGGCTGACCATCAGGTGCGCGTCAATCGGCGCAGTGACGCCGTACTTGCGCAATGCCGCGCAAACCATCGGGCCGATGGTCAGGTTGGGCACGTAGTGGTTGTCCATGACATCGAAGTGAACGAACTCGGCACCAGCGGCGAGGACGTTGTCCACTTCTTCGCCGAGGCGGGCGAAGTCGGCGGAAAGAATCGACGGAGCAATTACGAAGGGCTGCATGACGCACCTTTACTGAGCTAAATCACGATGGCGCGCATTGTATACCTCAAGTTTCCGCGCGCGCACCGTGACGGCGATGATCAGTAGGCGGCGCGGTAGATCTTCTCGATATCGATGGCGCTGAGTTTACGTGGGTTGTTGCGCATCAGACGTTCAATGCCTGCGGCCTCCAACGCCATGGCCGGGATCGCGTCTTGCGGTACACCGAAACTGCGCAACCCGGCGGGAATCTCCACCGCTGCACACAAGTCGGTCATGGCCTGCACGGCTTTATCCGCTGCCTCAATGGCACTCAGATGAGCGGTCTTCACCCCCATGGCTTCGGCAATATCCTGCATCCGCTCGACGCAGGCCATCTTGTTCCAGGTCATGACATAGGGCAGCAGTAGCGCATTGCTGACACCATGGGCAATGTTGAAACGCCCGCCCAGCGGATAGGCCAGCGCATGCACCGCACCGACCCCGGCGTTACCGAATGCCATGCCGGCCATCAGGCTGGCGGTGGCCATGTCTTCCCGCGCTTGCAGGTTGGCGCCGTTGGCGTAGGCCTTGGGCAGGGCCTTGGCGATCAGTTTGATCGCGCCGAGGGCCAGGGAGTCGGTGATCGGCGAGGCGTTGACCGACAGATAGGACTCAATGGCATGCACCAACGCATCGACGCCACTGGCGGCGGTGACACTGCGTGGGCAGGTCAGGGTCATCTGCGGACTGACCAGCGCGACGTCCGGTAATAGATAGTCGCTGACGATGCCTTTCTTCAACTGCGCAACCTTGTCCGAAAGAATGGCGACGTTGGTCACTTCCGAGCCGGTGCCGGCAGTGGTCGGGATGGCGATCAGCGGCGGCCCTTTGCGTGGCACCTGTTCGACGCCGAACAGATCCTCCAGCGCGCCGTGATAACCGGCATACGCGGCAACGCTTTTGGCGATGTCGATAGCACTGCCGCCGCCCAGACCGATCAAGCCGTCATGCCCGCCTTCGCGGTACGCACGCATGCAGTCTTCGACAATGGCGATTTCCGGATCCGGCAGCACGCGGTCGAAAATCTCGTACTCGCGCCCACCCAGTTGCACCAGCGCCAGCTCAACGGTGCCGGATTTGACCAGCGCGGCGTCGGTGACGATCAGCGGGTTGTCGATGTCGAGGCGGGTGAGTTCCGCCGCCAATTGCTCGATGGCGCCGGCGCCGGTGATCAGTTTGTGAGCGATTTTGAACTGAGAAAGACTCATGGTGCGCAGCCTCTTATAGATAGGGGAGCTGGGCACAAGATTAGCTGGGGATTTGAGGTTGTCTGCTATTCAGGTCATGAATAACCCAAGACTTCGCACACAACACAAATCCCTTGTGGGAGGGGGCTTGCTCCCTCCCACAGTTTTGATCGTTTACGGCTTCAGACCTGAGCGGTGCGCAATTTTTCGCTGCGGCCGCGTAGCCATTCAAGGGTCAGCAGCAGGATCACCGAGAAGGCGATCAGCAAGGTCGCGGCGGCCGCAATCGTCGGGCTGAGGTTCTCCCGAATCCCGCTGAACATCTGCCGAGGCAACGTGGCCTGTTCAGGCCCGGCCAGAAACAGCGTCACCACCACTTCGTCGAACGACGTGGCGAACGCAAACAACGCCCCGGAAATCACCCCTGGCGCAATCAGCGGCAAGGTCACACGACGGAACGCGGTCAACGGCGACGCACCGAGGCTGGCGGCAGCACGCACCAGATTGTGGTTAAACCCCTGCAACGTTGCCGACACGGTGATGATCACAAATGGCACACCGAGTACCGCATGCACGACGATCAGCGAGAAGAAGCTGTTGCCCAGGCCCAGCGGCGCAAAGAACAGATAACTGGCCACACCAATGATCACCACCGGCACGACCATCGGCGAAATCACCAGCGCCATGACCAGCGGTTTGCCGGGGAAGTCGCCACGGGTCAGGCCGATCGCTGCCAGCGTGCCGAAGACCATGGCCAGCGCCGTTGCGGCCGGGGCCACGATGATGCTGTTGCGAAGCGCCCGCATCCATTCCGCCGAGGCGAAGAAGTCCTGATACCAGTGCAGCGAAAAACCTTGTAGCGGGTACACCAGAAAACTGCCCGAGTTGAACGACAGCGGCACGATCACCAGCACCGGCAGGATCAGGAACAGCAGAATCAAGCCGCAGAGGATCCGCAAGCTGTAGAACCACACCCGTTCGATGGGCGACATGTAAGGACTCAGCATCTCAAATTCCCCTTAGCTCAGGCGCAGGCGACTGGCGCCCACCAGCCAGCTGTAAATCAGATAAAGCACCACGGTTGCCAGCAGCAGCAAGCCGCCCAGCGCGGTGGCCATGCCCCAGTTGATGCTGGTGTTGGTGTAGAACGCGACGAAGTAGCTGACCATCTGATCGTTCGGGCTGCCGAGCAGCGCCGGGGTGATGTAGTAGCCGATGGCGAGGATGAACACCAACAGGCAACCAGCGCCGATACCGGCGTAGGTCTGTGGGAGGTACACCCGCCAAAAACTGGCGAACGGATGGCAGCCCAGCGAGATCGCGGCACGCATGTAGGTTGGCGAGATGCCTTTCATCACGCTGTAGATCGGCAGAATCATGAACGGCAGCAGGATATGCACCATCGAGATGTAAACGCCGGTGCGGTTGAACACCAACTCCAGCGGTTTATCGATGATGCCCATCGCCATCAGGGCGCCGTTGATCAGACCACCCGATTGCAGCAACACGATCCAGGCGGCGACGCGCACCAGAATCGAGGTCCAGAACGGCAACAGCACCAAAATCATCAGCAGGTTGCTTTGGCGCGATGGCAGGTTCGCCAACAGGTAAGCCAGTGGATAGGCGAGCAGCAGGCAGATCACGGTGATGACCAGGCCCATCCAGAACGTACGGGCGAAGATGTCGAGGTAGATCGCCTGATCGGGGGTGGCCGGGGCGATCTCGCCGAGGTCGTCGATGCGGTGGTCGACCGCCGCCAGCAGGTAATACGGGGTGATGCTACTGGTGTTGCGCTTGACCGCTTGCCAGTAGGCCGGGTCGCCCCAGCGCTCGTCGAGTGTTTCCAGGGCGACTTTATAAGACGCCGGCTCGCTGGCAAATGGCAGCGCCCGGGCCGTTTTGGTCAGCAGGCTGCGATAGCCGGCCAACTCCATGTTCAAGCGCTTGGACAAATCGCCCAGCGTCGAGTTTTTCCGGGCTTCGGCGAGGTCGTCGCTGGCAGCCTTGTAGACCGGTTCGGCGGGTAGACCGCGACCGTCCCAACTGGCGATGGCCGTCACGGTGCGCGGCATGCCGCCGACCACTTCCGGGTTGCCGACGCTTTTGTAGAGCAGCGCCACGATCGGCACCAGGAACACCAACAACAGAAACAACACCAGCGGCGCAATCAACGCCTGGGCCTTCCAGCGGTTGACCCGCTCGGCGTGCTTGAGCTTCTGCTTCAAGGTGGGGCTGGCGCCCTCGTTCAGGGGAACGGCGATGGCCATGACGTACTCCGCAAATCTTTGATCGTTACAGAGGTGGCGAACCACCTCGATCGATTGATGCACACAGATCCAAATGTGGGGGCGACGGTGCGACGATTCGACTTGCTCGCGAAGGCGGCGTGTCAGTCACATCAATGTTGAATGTACTGGCGCTTTCGCGAGCAAGCCTGCTCCCACAGGAGGGCGAGCCCTCGGGTTACTTCGCCGCCCAGGCGTTGAAACGCTGCTCAAGCTGCTCGCCGTTATCAGCCCAGAAGCTGACGTCGATCTGCACCTGGTTGGCGATATTTTCCGGGGTGGTCGGCATGTCTTTCAGAACATCCTTGGACAGCAGCGGTACGGCTTGGGTGTTGGCCGGGCCGTAGGCGATGTTTTCCGAGTACGTCTTCTGCTGCTGCGGCTGCACCGAGTAGGCGATGAACTTCTTCGCCGCTTCGGCACGCTTGGCGTCCAGACCTTTCGGGATGGCCCATGCGTCGAAGTCGTAGATGCCGCCGTTCCAGACCACTTGGAGGTTGGACTCTTTCTGCACGGCAGCGATGCGACCGTTGTAGGCCGAGCTCATGACCACGTCGCCGGAAGCAAGGTATTGCGGCGGTTGAGCGCCGGCTTCCCACCACTGAATGCTGGGTTTGAGCTCATCGAGTTTCTTGAACGCGCGATCCTGACCATCCTTGCCGGCCAGCACTTTGTAGACGTCCTTCGGCGCAACGCCATCGGCCATCAAGGCGAATTCGAGGGTGTACTTGGCACCTTTACGCAGGCCACGCTTGCCCGGGAATTTCTTGGTGTCCCAGAAATCAGCCCAACTGGTTGGCGCGGTTTTCAGCTTGTCGGCGTTGTACGCCAGTACGGTCGACCAAACGAAGAAACCCACGCCGCAAGGCTGGATCGCCCCTTTGACGTAGTCTTCGCTCTTGCCGAACAACGCTGGGTCCAGTGGCTCGAACATGTCTTCGTCGCAACCACGGGACAGTTCTGGCGATTCAACCTCGACCAGGTCCCACGACACGCTCTTGGTATCGACCATGGCTTTGACCTTGGCCATTTCGCCGTTGTACTCGCCGGCAATGATCTTGCCGTTGCCCGCCGCTTCCCACGGTGCATAGAAGGCTTTGACTTGCGCCGCCTTGTTCGCCCCGCCAAACGACACCACGGTCAAATCCGGGCCAGCGGCCATTGCGCTTGCCGCACCCATCAGGCCCAGGGTCAGGGCGGTGAACTTCAGGGATCTCAACATTTATTGTTCTCTCCACGTGCAGGGTTGGTGTTGGTAGTGCCGGGGCGATCAGTTCGCCTCTAAAAGAGGATCAAGCGCGCGTACGTGCTCGACCTGCCAGCCAAGCGGAACCACGTCACCGACAGCGAGCCCGGGATCGAGCTCGGCAATCGGTTGTTTCACGAAGAAGTCGGTCTTACCGCAGACTTCCAGGCGTACTCGGACGTGGTCGCCCAGATAGATGAATTCCGCCACCCTCCCTGAGAAGCGGTTGACGCATTGATCGCTCGAACCGTTGAGGCTGACGCGCTCCGGACGGATCGACAGAGTCACCGGTTCGCCGGTCTGGCCGACGTTGACCGCCAGCGCCTCGACCTTCTCGCCACGACCGAGTTCGACCACGCAACGCTCGCCGTTCTGGCTGAGCAAGCGGCCATTGAGGCGGTTGTTCTCGCCAATGAAGTTGGCGACAAAGGTGTTCTTCGGCTCTTCGTAGAGGGTGCGTGGCGGCGCGATCTGCTGAATTTCGCCCTGATGGAATACCGCAACGCGGTCGGACATGGTCAGGGCTTCGCCCTGGTCGTGGGTCACGTAGACCACGGTCACGCCGAGCCGCTGGTGCAGGTGCTTGATTTCCATCTGCATGTGTTCACGCAGTTGCTTGTCGAGGGCGCCCAGTGGTTCGTCCATCAGCACCAGTTGCGGTTCGAACACCAACGCGCGAGCCAGTGCCACACGCTGTTGCTGACCACCGGACAACTGTGCCGGATAGCGTGAGGCGAAAGCGTCGAGCTGAACCATGCTCAGGACTTTCTTGACCTTGTCGCCGACGTCGCTCTTGTTCAGGCCGCGCACGGTCAGCGGGAACGCAAGGTTCTCGGCCACGGTCATGTGCGGGAACAGTGCGTAGTTCTGGAACACCATGCCGATGTCGCGCTTGTGCGGCGGTACGTTGTTGATCGCACGCCCGTCCAGAAGGATTTCCCCGGCGGTCGGTGTTTCGAAACCGGCGAGCATCATCAGGCTGGTGGTCTTGCCGGAGCCGGACGGCCCGAGCAGGGTCAGGAACTCGCCTTTGCGAATGTCCACGTTGAGGTCTTTGACGATCAGGTTCTCGCCGTCGTAGCTCTTCTGCACTCCACGAAAGCTGACCAGCACATCACTGGCCCCTGCGTTTGAATCGACCTGGCTCATACCCGCACCTTTGTTGTTGATGACTGCTTGTGGGTTAAGCCTAGTGGCTGCTGACAGGCACGCAAATCGGGGCGCAGGAGAGAATCGCCTCAGCCGGATGGAAGGTTGGGGGTAGGGATTGCCCTACAAGGATGGCGCGTTTGGACAAGGCAGCCGCGAGCGACAAGCTGCGAGCCAACAGAGCAGGCATTAGCCGCTGTCGCTAACAGATATGCCCACGATCCGGAACACGGTGGAGATTCCATGTGGGAGGGGGCTTGCTCCCGAATGCAGTGGGTCATCCAACTTAGTTGGCGACTGATGCACCGCATTCGGGAGCAAGCCCCCTCCCACCGTTTTTGATTGCGTTGATCTTCAGAGGAGTTTGTGTTCCATCGCGTATTTGACCAGTTCGGCCAGCGAGGTGATGTTGAGCTTCTGCATCAACCGTGCCTTGTGGGTGCTGATGGTTTTGCTGCTCAGGGCCAGTTGCTGGGCGATGTCGTTGACGTTGGCGCCTTGCGCCAGCCGCTCGAACACCGAGAACTCGCGCTCCGACAACAAAGAATGCAATGGTCGCGCATCAGTCAGGCCGACCTCGAAGACCATCCGATCAGCCAGATCCGGATCGATGTAGCGCCCGCCCGCCGCGACTTTGCGAATGGCGGTCAGCAACAGCGCCGGATCGCTGTCCTTGGTCGCGTAGCCGGCCGCTCCGACCTTCAATGCCCGCGCCGCCATTTGTGCTTCGTCGTGCATCGACAACACCAGAATGGCCGGCGGATTGTTCAGCGCACGGATTCGCGGGATCGCCTCAAGGCCGTTGACCCCAGGCATGGAGATGTCCAGCAACACCACTTCGCACGGCACATGACGCAGGGTTTCAAGCAGTTGCTCACCATTGCTCGCCTCCCCCACCACTTGCAGGTCCTTGGCCAGGCCAATCAATTGCTTGATGCCTTCTCGGACAATGGTGTGGTCTTCGGCTACCAGTACACGGATCACGTTCTTCTCCAGATTCAGTCAAACCTCATCCACCGGCACCCATACATTCAGACTGGTGCCCTCCCCCGGCTCACTCTCAAGCACCAAGCGCCCGCCCATGATCAGCACCCGCTCACGCATGCCGACCAGACCAAACGACGTCATCCTGCCCGTAGCGGCGACAAAGCCTACGCCATCATCGCTGACCGTCAGACACAATTCGTCGCCTTCCAGCGCCAGCGTCAGCTCCACAGTATGCGCCTGAGCATGACGCATCACGTTGGTCAACGCTTCCTGCAGGATGCGGAACAAGCCAATCGCCTTGGCATCGCTCAGCGCCGGCAGATTATCCGGCACCTGCACCAGACACGGAATTTGCGTGCGCGCTTCGAATCGGCGGGCCTGCCATTCAATCGCCGAAGCGATCCCGGCATCCAGAATCGGCGGCCGTAGCGCCGTCGCCACATCGCGCACCAACTGGAACAATTGGGCGATCAGGCGTTTCATGCTGTTCAATCGCTCATTCAGCCCTGGGTCCAGTTGCGCGTAAGCCAGTTCGCACATCGATGTTTCGAGTTTGAGCACCGTCAGCATCTGCCCCAATTCATCGTGAACCTCACGAGCAATTCGCGCCTTCTCTTCTTCGCGGACACTTTCAAGGTGCGCCGACAGTTCACGCAGTTGCTCACGCGATGCCGCCAGTTCCAGTTCGATGCGTTTGCTCTCGGTGATGTCCCAGACGATGCCGTCCCAGACATAGGCGCCATCCTCCAACTGACGGGTGATCGCCTTGATCTCGGCCCAACGCTGCTCGCCCTGGCGCGTGAGGATTCGCCCCTGCCACGACCAATCGCTGTCGGTATCCAGCGCGTGATCCTGCGTGCGGTGATAACCGGCCTTGTCGTCCGGGTGCACCAGACTGCGCAGGCCCATGTCGCGATGTGCAATAGCCGCCGGCGCATAGCCAACCAGACTTTCGCTGCCCTCGCTGATATAGGCAAAGTCGATCTGCCCGGTCACTGGCGCCCGCTCCAGACGGAACACCAGCCCCGGTACATTGGCGGCGATACCCTGCAGCCTTGCCTCACTTTCCTGCAACGCCGCCAACGCGCGACGGCGATCCGTGACATCGGTGAGGTAAACCACCAGATATTCACTCTCGCGAAAACGCAGAAAGCTCAGCGATACGTCAGCCGGCAGGATGCTGCCATCGGCGCGCACGCAACTGGTTTCGAAGCTCAGCGGGCCTTCTTCACTGGTCCGCGCGCGCTTCCACAGGCTGAGCCAGCGATCCATATGCAGACCCGGTTCGAAGTCGATCAGCGGTCGTTCGATGAGTGCGCCAGACGGATAGCCGAGCATGTTTTCCGCCGCGCGGTTGGCATAGCGAACATGACTGTCCCAGTTGACCCAAAGGATGCCGACGGTACTTTGATCGATGGAAAACTGCGTCAGGCGCAACGCCTCTTCGCTGGCTGCGCGCAGGGCGATGTCTTCCCGTGCGGCGAGCAGACGTTGCTCAAGGCTCTGTTGTTGGCGCCGCTGCCAGAACACAATCGCCGCGCAACTGAGCAGCATCACCGCGAACAACAGACTGAGGTTCTGCCAGAACCCCGGCGACTCCGTCAGTCGCGGGTATTTGGGTTGCAGCCATTGATTGTGCAGGCGCTCCAGATCCTTGGCCGGGATTGCGTTCAAGGCACTCTGGACAATGCCCGCCAGTTCCGGCCAATCGCGACGTGAGGCGACTCGCAACAATTGCGGCAGGCCCACATCACCGACCACCACCAGTTCGGCGAACTCGGGCTCGGCCGACAACCGACCGAGTTGCGCTTCATCAACCACCGCGTAAGACGCCTGCTGACTCAGCAGCAATTGCAACGCCTGACGCTCCAGCGGCACGCCTTGCAGATTCAGATGGGGATAGTTGCTGCGCAGATAGTCGGCGGTGGCACTCGGCATGCGGATGGCGACGCGAGTCTGGCTGTCGATTTTTTCCAGATCCACTGCTGCGCTGGACTTTTGATCGCTGACCACCAGTTGCGGGACACGCATGTATGGATCGGAAAACTTCCACAGACGCAGGGCACTCGGCGTCTGGGTCAGGCCCGGGGCGATGTCGATCTCGCCCTCGCGCAAAGCGGTTTCCAATTGCGCCAGATCCTGAAAGTTGCGCCAGCTCAATTCGATATTGAGTGCGCGGGCCAACCACTTCATCAACTCGACGTTGGCCCCGGACAGGCGCTGCAGGCGTCGGTCGTATTGCGCAAAGGGCGCCTGCAACACCAGACCGACACGCAGTTCATGGTGTTGCGCCAACCATTGCTGCTGGCCCTCTGACAATTGCGCAACGTGTGCCGGTGGCGCAGGCGCCGCCCAGCCCATCAAGGGAAACCACAAACAGCCGATAACCCACAGGCAGCAAAATCGCTTCATTGAAGCCTCATACACTGACAAATTCTGACCAACCCATTAGGCTGCCGGGATACTTTCTGGCCTGGAATAACCGATGCCCTCTGTCTACCGCCTGGCAATGCCAGCATTGTGCCTGTCGCTGATCCTGCCTTGTGCGTTTTCCGTCGAAGCGGCCGATCCGGCGCCTGCCACCAATTCGGCCCAACCCGCAGAAGAAAACCCCGTCGAACGTCAGCCACTGCTTGAGCGTAGTCAGGAAGAGGCGGCGGCACTGGAACGTATAGTCCCGACGCAAGAACAGCAACAGTTGCAGGCTGGCAGCGATACCTTCCTTGCCCTGTGGAAACCGGCCAATACCGCCGAACCCAAAGGCGCGGTGATTATCATCCCCGGCGCGGGCGAAACGGCTGACTGGCCTCAGGCAATCGGCCCGTTACGGCAAAAATTGCCGGACGTCGAATGGAGCAGCCTGAGCATCACCCTGCCCGACCTGCAAAGCGATGTCATCGCACCGCGCGTGATCGAAGCCGCAGCGGCACCCAAAGCCGCCGAAAGTGGCAGCAAGGATGCCACCACTGCGCAACCGATCGAACAAGCGGCTGGCGGTGAAGCGGAGGTGGCAGACCAGGTGGTGGCCGAAACGACGGAAGAACAAGCCAAAGCGGATGCCGAACGCATCTTCGCGCGCATTGACGCGGCAATTGCCTACGCCGAACAGCAGAGCGCACGCCGTATCGTGGTGCTCGGTCACGGCACGGGTGCCTACTGGGCAGCGCGTTATTTGAGCGAGAAGCAAACGGCGCAAGTCGAGAGGTTTGTCATGGTCGACGCGCAGGTTCCGACCAAGGCCAAACCGCCACTGGCGGAACTCACGCCAATGCTGAAGTTGCCGACCGCTGATATTTTCTACATGGACAAACCGCTGGACCGCCATGCGGCGCTGGAGCGGATGCAGGCGAGCAAACGCTTGAAAACGTCGGTGTTCAGCCAAGTCGCACTCAAGGCATTGCCGGACAACAAGGCTGAGCAGGAACAGTTGTTCCGCCGGGTGCGTGGTTGGTTGAATCCGCAGAACCCGGACTGATCCAGCGCCGAGTTGCCCCATTCGCGAGCAAGCCCGCTCCCACACTTGATTGCATTCCAACTGAAGAAACGCGATCGAATGTGGGAGCGAGCCTGCGCGCGAAGACGCCGGTGCTGACAACACCTATCTAGCGCCTAACGAAATTCCCGCCGTTCCCGAATCAACGTGTAGGCGTTGTGCAAATCGCGGGTTTTCTCGGTCGCTTCACGCACCTGTGCCGGTGTCGCACCGCTGCCGGCAATCTTGTCCGGATGATGACGACTGAGCAAACGTCGATAAGCCCGTTTGATCTGCGCCGGCTCGCTGGACACCGAAACACCCAGCAGACGCATCGCTTCCTGATAACTCACCGCTGCACTGACGATCGGCCGCTTGCCGGGCTCGTAATCACTGGCCAGCGCCTGCACCTGATGCGTCGTCCAGCCCAGCCATTTACCCCACTGCGCCAGCAACTCCCGCTCACTGACGCCAGCTCGACCGTCGGCCCAGACCATCCGCCAACACGCACGCAACACGCCTTCGGCCGCGTGCGGCTGCGCACTCAAACGCCGCAGATAGCCACGCAGACGATCACCACCGGACTTGCCGCGATTGAACGCCGCAATCGCCCGACGCATTGCCGGGTCGCTCATTTCCAGCGCTCGCATCTCGTTGCGCGCCTGCTGGATATGCCCGTCAGTGACCCGGCCATCACTCTTGGCCAGACGCCCGAGCAACACAAACAACAATTCGTCGTTGCGCAACACCGACCGACCACCGAGCTTTTCCCGCAGATGCCCCCAGCTCTGCAAGTGCAGGCGCCGATCCAGCGCCTGCCCCAACAACGCCCCAAGCATGGCCCCCGGAATGCTGGCGATAGCAAAACCCGCTCCGGCTCCAATCAGAGTCCCTGGCCACAACATATCAGCGACTCGCTTCTATCAAGGCTTTAGCTTCGGCCAGACGCTCGTGCGTGCCGACATCAACCCAATGGCCCTTGAGTCGCTCGCCAGTGACCTGGCCTTCAGACATGGCTTCGCGCAACAACGGCGCCAGTTTGAAGGCGCCGTGCGCACAACCATCGAACAATTGAGGATGGAGCACGGCGATGCCGCTGTAAGTCAGCGTCGCGGCGTCCGCCTGGCCATCAATCACTTGTCCGTCAACCAGTGAGAAATCACCGGCCGGGTGATGCGCCGGATTGTCCGCCAGCACCAGATGCGCCAAACCGGTGATCGGTTGGTGCAGCACGCTGAAGTCGTAATCGGTCCAGATGTCACCGTTGACCACCAGAAACGCGTCGTCACCAAGCAACGGTAGCGCCCGGAAAATACCGCCGCCGGTTTCCAGCGGCTCACCTTCCGGCGAGTACTGAATGCTCACACCAAACTGCGAGCCATCGCCCAGGTAATCCTCGATCTGCTGACCGAGCCAGGCGTGATTGATCACGATCTCGTTGAATCCGGCTGCCGCGAGGGCGCGCAGGTGATATTCGATCAACGGGACGCCGCCGGCACGCACCAGCGGTTTGGGCGTGGTCAGGGTCAGCGGGCGCATGCGCTCACCTTTGCCTGCCGCCAGAATCATTGCCTTCATGCCGTCGCTCCACCACGCAGGCTGGTGAACAGCGCTTGCAGTTCCGCCAGCTCAGGACGACGAGCGATCACCGCCTCTATATAAGAGAAGAAGCGCGGTACATCGGCCAGATAACGCGGTTTGCCGTCGCGATGGCAGATGCGCGCGAAGATGCCGATGACTTTCAGGTGACGCTGCACACCCATCAGGTCGCTGGCGCGCAGGAAGTCATCAAGATTTGGCTGCACCGGGATGTTCAGCGCCGAGGCTTGCTGCCAGTAACGTTCCAGCCATCCGCGTACGCGCTCTTCAGGCCAACTGAGGAAGGCGTCCTTGAACAGACAGGTCACGTCGTAGGTCACGGGGCCATACACCGCGTCCTGGAAATCCAGCACACCGGGATTTGGCTCGCTGAGCATCAGATTGCGCGGCATGTAGTCGCGGTGCACCAGCACTTTTGGCTGGGCCAGGGCGCTATTGATCAACAGATCGCTGACCCGTTGCCACTGTTGTTGCTGAGTCGCATCGAACTCGACACCGAGTTCACGCTTCACGTACCACTCAGGGAACAGTTCCAGCTCGCGGCGCAGTAAAGCAACGTCATAACTGGGCAACGGCGCAACCATCGGCAACTGCTGAAAAGCCAGTAATGCTTGCAGGGCATCGTTGAACAATGCGTCGGCATTTTCAGTGTCGATCACGTCCAGATAGGTCTTGTTGCCCAGGTCATTGAGCAAAAGAAATCCGCGTTTGAGGTCTTCTGCATAAATTTTCGGCACATTTATTCCGGATTTCGCCAGCAAAAAGGCGATATCCACGAACGGTTTGCAGTTTTCCTGGGGCGGTGGCGCGTCCATGACGACGAAGCTGCGACCCGCGCCCTCCCAACGGAAGTAACGGCGAAAACTCGCGTCGCTACTGGCCGCGGTCAACGTGGCCGGGGGCACGGCGCCCCAACCCTGATCTGTAAAAAGGTTTGCCAACTGCTCATCGAGCCAAAGTTTCAGGTGTTGCAAGCGTACATCTTGGTCAGGCATTGCAAGGGTCTCCGACGGCGCTAGCCGTCAAGCGGGTCATGCTTTATTATCCAGCATCTTTTTCAGACCATCGAGAGGCGTGCGGCCCACACCGCTGGCAGATGGCACGCAGGAAGACCGGACTAATAAGATGGCATTGAAATCCCCCGCGTTTCGTAAAAAATTTCCGTTGTTGGTAACCGGCAGTCTGCTGGCTATGCAACCTCTGGCCAGTCAATTCGTTGTCGCCGCCGAGCAGTATGACTGCTCTGTATCGGCTACGGGTGCCTGGGACTGTTCGCCCAAGACGCCGGCCGCTGCATTGCCGCCGCGTCCGGTGCATGACGGCAGTGCCGTCAGCTCCACCGGCGAAGCCCCGGCACAGAACGGTTCGACCACCGACACTGGCGCCAAGCCCGTGCTGGTCACCGAAGCCAAGGGCCGCGGTTTGAAATCCCGTAGCGAAGACTTCAGTCACCTCGACTGGGTTCCGCGCGAGAAGCTCACCGCCGCCCAATTGGCCGAGACCGGTCCATATTGCTCTGGTGCTTATATCGAGCCGATTCGTCCTGGCATGAATGACAAGACGAATAAGAGCGATGCTCCGACCTTTATCGGCGCAAAAGCCTCTCGCTATAACACCGATGATCAAGTCGGTACGCTGGCCGGTGATGTGGTCCTGCGTCAGGGCAGCATGCAGGTCGAGTCCGACGAGGCCAGCCTGTATCAGGCCGAGAGCCGCGCCGAGCTCAGTGGCGACGTGCGTATCCGTGACAACGGCGCGCTGATCGTCGGCGACCACGCCGATGTGCAGCTCGACACTGGCGAAGCCAAGGTCGACAACGCCGAATACGTGATGCACAAATCGCGCATTCGCGGTAACGCGCTGTACGCCAAGCGTGCCGAAAACGCGATCATCCGCTTGAAGGACGGCACGTACACCACGTGCGAACCGAACAGCAACGCCTGGCAGCTCAAGGGCAACAACATCACCCTGAACCCGGCCACCGGCTTCGGTACCGCGACCAACGTGACGTTGCGCGTAAAAGACATTCCGATCCTGTACACGCCGTACATCTACTTCCCGATCGATGACCGTCGCCAGTCGGGCTTCCTGCCGCCGACCATCGGCACCGGCAGCGACACTGGCTTCATGCTGGTAACGCCGTACTACTTCAACCTGGCGCCTAACTACGACGCCACGCTGTATCCGCGCTACATGAGCAAGCGTGGCATGTTGGTGGAAGGTGAGTTCCGTTATCTGACCAAGTCCAGCGAAGGCCAGTTCGGCGCTGCGTACCTGAACGATGACGACACCGAACGCAGCAAGCAGACCGATTACGAAAAAACCCGATACATGTACAACTGGCAGCACAAGGGCGGTCTCGACTCCCGCGTGCTCACTGAAGTTGACTACACCAAGATCAGCGATCCCTATTACTTCCAGGATCTGCAAACCGATCAGATTGGTGTGAAATCCGGCGACTACGTGAATCAGCAGGGCGCGGTTACCTATCGTGGTGACAGCTATACCGCGCGGTTGAACGCTCAGGCGTATCAGTTGGCAACCGTTTCGAACATCACGCCGTATGATCGTTTGCCGCAGATCACCTTCAATGGTCAGCTGCCGTATCACCCGCAAGGTTTGAATTTCGATTACGAGACCGAGCTTGTTCGGTTTGATCGTGATCTGAAAAGCGGGACGTTCACTCAGGAAGACGGGGTTACGACAGAGCCTCGACTGGACAACAACATTCAAGGTCTGGCCCGTGCAAACGGCGACCGTCTGAATCTGAAGCCCGGTGTAAGTCTGCCAATGAACTGGACCTATGGCTTCTTAAAGCCATCGCTCAAGTATCAGTACACCCAGTATCAATTGGATCTGGACGGTACTGGTAAATCCCAGATTGCTGCAATGTCGCCGGAAAATCAGAACCTCTACGGTAAATTCGGTAGCAACCAGAACCGCGGCGTGCCAATCACCAGCATCGACAGCGGCCTGTACTTCGACCGCAACACGTCGTTCTTTGGCAAGAACTACCGCCAGACCCTGGAACCGCGCCTGTTCTACCTCTACGTTCCTGAGGAAGATCAGAAGGACATCCCGGTGTTCGACACCAGCGAATACACCTTCAACTACGCGTCGCTATTCCGTGACAACCGTTTCTCCGGCTCCGACCGTGTCGGCGACGAGAACAAGCTGTCGCTGGGCGTAACCAGCCGCTGGATCGAAGACAATGGTTTCGAGCGTCAACGCATCAGCGTCGGCCAGGCCCTGTACTTCAAGGATCGCGAAGTCCAATTGCCGGGCATCGATGCAAAAACCCGTGATGACGCGAAATCCAACGTTTCGCCATATGCACTGGAATACGAATACCGCTGGAACCGTGATTGGCGCACCACGGCCGATTACAACTGGGATCCGGACAGCCGCAGCCCACGTTCCGGCAGTGCGATGTTCCACTACCAGCCTGAAGACAACCCGAACAAGGTCATCAACGCCGGCTATCGCTATCGCAATGACCAGGTTCGCTACGACCAGAACACCGGTAAATGGTCGGTGGGTGGTGGTGACTACGGCACTCCAGGCCAGCCTGGCTACGTGAAGGACTACTACAAAATCAAGCAGCACGACTTCTCGGTGATCTGGCCGATCGTGCCGCAGTGGAACGCCATCAGCCGCTGGCAGTATGACTACAACCGTAACCGTACCCTGGAAGCCTTCGGTGGTTTCGAGTACGACAACTGCTGCTGGAAACTGCGCCTGATCAACCGTTACTGGGTTGCCTATGACGAGTTCAGTCAGGAAGCACCGCAAAACGAAAAAGGCGACCATGGCGTCTTCCTCCAAATTGTTCTGAAGGGACTCGGTGGCCTCACTGGCGCCAAGGTAGAGAGCTTCCTCGACAAAGGCATTCAAGGTTATCGTGAACGTGAAGACCAAGCTTTCTGATTGTCTGCGCCCGCTTGTGCTGGGCGCGCTGTTCCTGGGTACTGCGGCGAATGCTGCAGTACAGCCCATCGATAAAGTGGTAGCGATCGTCGACAGCGACGTGGTCATGCAGAGCCAACTGGATCAGCGTGTCCACGAAGTTCAGCAGACCATCGCCAAGCGTGGGGGCGGTTTGCCGCCCCCAGGCGTACTGGATCAACAGGTGCTTGAGCGCCTGATCGTTGAGAACCTGCAATTGCAGATCGGCGAACGCTCCGGCATCCGCATTACCGATGAAGAACTGAACCAGGCTGTTGGCACCATTGCCCAGCGCAACAACATGACGGTGGATCAATTCCGTGCCGCTCTGGCTCACGACGGCCTGTCTTACGACGACGCCCGTGACCAGATCCGTCGCGAAATGATCATCAGCCGTGTACGTCAGCGCCGTGTAGCAGAACGCATTCAGGTGTCGGAACAGGAAGTGAAGAACTTCCTCGCTTCCGACCTGGGCAAGATGCAATTGTCCGAAGAACTGCACCTGGCCAACATCCTGATTCCGACCCCGGAAAGCGCCAACTCTGAAGCGATTCAGAATGCCGCGCGTCAGGCCATGGAGATTTACCAGCAGCTCAAGCAAGGCGCCGACTTCGGTCAATTGGCCGTCGCCAAATCCGCCAGCGACAACGCCCTGGAGGGCGGCGACATGGGCTGGCGTAAAGCCGCGCAGTTGCCACCTCCGTTTGATCGCGAGTTGAGCAGCATGGCCGTGGGCGACGTGACTCAGCCTGCACGCACGCCAGGTGGTTTCATCATCCTGAAGTTGCTGGCCAAGCGTGGTGGCGAGACTCAAACCCGTGATGAAGTGCATGTGCGCCACATCCTGGTCAAGCCAAGCCCGATCCGCGACGAAGCCAAGACCAAGGCCTTGGTTCAATCGCTGTACGAGCGGATTCTGGCCGGTGAAGATTTCGCCACCCTGGCGAAAAGCTACTCCGAAGACCCGGGTTCGGCCCTCAACGGCGGCGACCTGAACTGGATCGACCCGAACGTACTGGTTCCGGAATTCCGCGAAGTAATGGCCAAGACCCCTCAAGGTCAGCTGTCCAAGCCATTCAAGACCCAATACGGCTGGCACGTTCTGGAAGTCCTTGGCCGTCGCGCCACTGACAGCACTGAACAAGCCCGCGAGCAGCAAGCCATGACGGTATTGCGTAATCGCAAATACGACGAAGAGCTGCAAACCTGGCTGCGTCAGATCCGTGACGAAGCGTACGTAGAGATCAAACTTCCTGGTGCAGACCAGGCAGCGCAGTGAAACCCAAGCGTTTCGCGCTGACACCCGGCGAACCAGCCGGCATCGGTCCCGACCTGTGCCTGCTGCTCGCCTCGCAAGCCCAGCCACACCCCCTGATTGCCATCACCAGCCGTGACCTGCTCCTTGAGCGGGCCGCGCAACTGGGGCTGGCCGTCAATCTGCTGGATGTTGCGCCCGGTCAATGGCCGGATGCGCCCGCACCTGAAAATAGCCTTTACGTCTGGGATACGCCGCTCAGCGCCCCCGTGGTGACCGGGCAACTGGACAAGGCCAACGCAGCCTTCGTCCTCGAAACCCTGACCCGCGCCGGCAAGGGCTGCCTGAACGGTGATTTCGCCGGGATGATCACCGCGCCAGTGCACAAAGGCGTGATCAACGAATCGGGCATCGCGTTTTCCGGGCACACCGAATTCCTCGCTGACCTGACCCATACCGCACAAGTCGTGATGATGCTCGCCACTCGCGGTTTGCGTGTGGCACTGGTCACGACGCACCTGCCCCTGCGCGAGGTTGCCGACGCGATCACGCCGCAACGGCTGGAGCGGGTCACGCGGATTTTGCATGCCGACCTGCAAGACAAATTCGGCATCGCCCAACCACGCATCCTGGTATGCGGGCTCAACCCGCATGCCGGTGAAGGCGGACACCTGGGCCATGAAGAAATCGACATTATCGAACCCACATTAGAGCGCCTGCGCGGCGAGGGCATGGACCTTCGTGGCCCGCTGCCTGCCGACACTCTGTTTACCCCCAAATATCTGGAGCACTGCGACGCAGTGCTGGCGATGTACCACGACCAGGGCTTGCCCGTGCTGAAGTACAAAGGCTTCGGCGCCGCCGTCAACGTGACCCTCGGCCTGCCGATCATCCGCACGTCGGTCGACCACGGCACCGCCCTGGATCTGGCCGGCAGCGGCAAGATCGATACCGGCAGCCTGCAAGTCGCCCTGGAAACCGCCTACCAGATGGCCGAGACCCGTTTATGACCGAGCAATTCCAACACAAGGCGCGCAAACGCTTTGGCCAGAACTTCCTGCACGATGCCGGCGTTATCGACCGCATCCTGCGCTCCATCAGCGCCAAGTCCGAAGACCGCCTGCTGGAAATCGGCCCGGGCCAGGGCGCGCTGACCGCCGGCCTGCTCAACTCCGGCGCACAACTTGACGTCGTGGAGCTGGACAAGGACCTGATCCCGATCCTCAACCAGCAGTTCGCCGGCAAGAGCAACTTCAACCTGCATCAAGGCGATGCGCTGAAGTTCGACTTCAATACGCTCAACGCCGCGCCGAACAGCCTGCGCGTAGTCGGCAACCTGCCTTACAACATCTCTACGCCACTGATTTTCCACCTGCTGAGCAACGCCGGCATCATTCGCGATATGCACTTCATGCTGCAAAAGGAAGTTGTCGAGCGCCTGGCAGCGGGTCCTGGTGGCGGTGATTGGGGTCGCCTGTCGATCATGGTTCAGTACCACTGCCGCGTGGAACACCTGTTCAACGTCGGCCCGGGAGCGTTCAACCCACCGCCGAAAGTCGACTCGGCTATCGTCCGTCTGGTCCCGCACGCGGTACTGCCGCACCCGGCCAAGGATCATCGCCTGCTGGAGCGCGTTGTGCGCGAAGCCTTCAACCAGCGCCGCAAGACCCTGCGCAACACGCTCAAGCAATTGATGACGTCTGCCGAGATCGAAGCCGCCGGTGTCGATGGCAGCCTGCGCCCCGAGCAACTGGATCTGGCCGCCTTCGTGCGCCTGGCCGACAAGCTCAGCGAGCAAGTCCCAGAGACGCCCGCCGCCGACTGACAAGTGATGAACGCTATCGGGCAGGACGCCACTCTGGTTTACTGCCCGATACTTGCATAGACTGATTCCCCATCAGCTACGCCCCGCGTTCCGCTTCGTTTAAGGCCTTTTGCATGTCCGATTCCCGTTACCAGGTCGATGTCAGCGTGGTTACCCACTATCTGGCAGACCAATCGCAACCCGAGCACGACCGCTTTGCCTTCGCCTACACCATCACCGTACAGAACAACGGCGACAAGCCTGCGCGACTGATGTCGCGACACTGGGTCATCACCGACGGAGACGGACACGTCGAAGAAGTGCGCGGAGCAGGTGTCGTGGGTCAGCAACCACTGATCGATGCAGGCGAAAGCCACACTTACAGCAGCGGCACGGTAATGACCACCAAGGTTGGCACCATGCAAGGCACCTACGAAATGGTCGCCGACGACGGCAAGCATTTCGACGCGATCATCAAACCCTTTCGTCTCGCCGTTCCCGGAGCGCTGCACTGATGGCGACGTATGCCGTCGGCGACCTGCAGGGCTGCCTCGAACCGCTCAAGTGCCTGCTCAAGCAGGTCGCGTTCGATCCGGCGATCGATCGGCTGTGGCTGGCAGGTGACCTGGTCAACCGCGGCCCACAGTCGCTGCAAACCCTGCGATTTCTATATGGCATGCGCGAGTCACTGGTCTGTGTGCTCGGCAATCATGACCTGCACCTGCTGGCCGCCGCGAAAAACATCGAACGCCTGAAGAAATCCGATACCCTGCGCGAGATTCTCGACGCACCCGACGCTGCCGACTTGCTTGAGTGGCTGCGCCAGCAAAAGCTCATGCACTACGACGAACAACGTGACGTCGCCATGGTGCACGCCGGCATACCGCCGCAGTGGTCGCTGCGCAAAGCCTTGAAGCTGGCCGCCGAAGCCGAAGCGGCGCTGCGTGACGATAATCTGCTGCCGCTTTATCTCGACGGCATGTACGGCAACGAGCCGGCAAAATGGGACAGCGACCTGCAAGGCGTGCCTCGCCTGCGCGTGATCACCAACTATTTCACCCGCATGCGTTTCTGCACCGCCGAAGGCAAACTTGACCTCAAGAGCAAGGAAGGCCTCGATACCGCACCGCCGGGCTATAAACCGTGGTTCCTGCACAAGGAGCGCAAGACCCGCGGCTTGCGGATCATCTTCGGTCACTGGGCCGCCCTCGAAGGCCAGGTCAGCGAACCGGGCATCGCAGCGCTCGACACCGGTTGCGTGTGGGGTGGCAGCCTGACCCTGATGAACGTCGACAGCGGTGAACGCCTGTCATGCAAATGCGACGAACACGGCGGCGTCCTGCCGTCAGTCGCACCACTTACCCCCGACACCTCGCCAGTCAGCACACCACGCTAGACTGCGTATTCAGCCGAGCTACAGGAACCCGCCATGAGCGAATTCAAACGAATCCCCCCAGAACAGGCCCAGGCCCTGCGCGAGAAAGGCGCCGTCGTGATCGATGTCCGCGACCCGCAAACCTACGCCGCGCTGCACATTGCCGGCTCCCAACATGTGGACAACCATTCCATCGCTGATTTCATCCGCAGCGCCGACCTCGACGCACCGCTGGTGGTGGTCTGTTATCACGGCAATTCCAGCCAGAGCGCAGCAGCGTACCTGATCAGCCAGGGCTTCTCCGACGTCTACAGCATGGACGGCGGATTCGAGCTATGGCGTACGACTTATCCTGCAGAAACCGCTCAAAGCACCGCGCAGTAATTTTTTTGTCAGGCGCGAGCCCCGGCTGCCGCGGGCCCGCGCGGGGCAGACGAACGGTCTGCCACACATAATTACGTATCTCGCCTTTACCTCCCGAATTCCCAACTATCCTTAAGCCCAGGCCATCCAAAACAGGGGAGAGCCGGTACACCGGCGCACGGGTCATCGGGAGTGACTTTCAAGGTTGTCGACCGCGAAAGTGTTCTGGGGGGTAAACAAGCAGCCACGACGGCCGCTTGCCAGCATCGACTGAGTGATCCGGCGTCGGCTCCACGTATCGAGCGAGGTGACGTCATGAGTATCTTTAGCCACTTCCAACAACGCTTCGAGTCCACACGCCAGGAAGAACTCTCGCTGCAGGAGTACCTGGAGCTGTGCAAAACGGATCGCAGCACCTATGTTTCCGCCGCCGAGCGCCTGTTAATGGCTATTGGCGAACCGGAACTGCTCGACACCTCGACCAATTCGAGGCTGTCACGCATCTTCTCCAACAAGGTAATCCGTCGCTATCCGGCCTTTGAAGACTTCCACGGGATGGAAGAATGCATCGACCAGATCGTCTCGTATTTCCGCCATGCCGCCCAAGGCCTGGAAGAGAAGAAACAGATCCTCTATCTGCTCGGCCCAGTCGGTGGCGGTAAATCGTCCCTGGCCGAGAAGCTGAAACAGTTGATGGAAAAAGTACCCTTCTATGCGATCAAGGGCTCGCCGGTATTCGAGTCTCCGCTGGGCCTGTTCAACGCCACCGAAGATGGCGCGATCCTCGAAGAGGACTTCGGCATCCCTCGTCGCTACCTGAACACCATCATGTCGCCATGGGCGACCAAACGCCTGGCCGAATTCGGCGGCGACATCAGCCAGTTCCGCGTGGTCAAGCTGTACCCGTCGATCCTGAACCAGATCGCCGTGGCCAAAACCGAACCGGGTGACGAGAACAACCAGGACATTTCCGCGCTGGTCGGCAAGGTCGACATCCGTAAACTCGAGGAATACCCACAGAACGACGCCGACGCCTACAGCTATTCCGGTGCGCTGTGCCGGGCCAACCAGGGCCTGATGGAATTCGTCGAAATGTTCAAGGCACCAATCAAGGTGCTCCACCCGTTGCTGACCGCCACACAGGAAGGCAACTACAACAGTACCGAAGGTCTGGGCGCGATTCCGTTCACCGGGATTCTGCTCGCCCACTCCAACGAGTCGGAATGGCATACCTTCCGCAACAACAAGAACAACGAGGCGTTCATCGACCGGATCTACATCGTCAAGGTGCCGTACTGCCTGCGAGTCAGCGATGAAGTAAAAATCTACGACAAGCTGCTGTTCAACAGCTCGCTGGCCAAGGCCCACTGCGCGCCCGACACCCTGAAGATGCTGGCGCAGTTCACCGTGCTGTCACGCCTCAAGGAGCCGGAAAACTCCAACATCTATTCGAAGATGCGCGTTTACGACGGCGAAAACCTCAAGGACACCGACCCAAAAGCCAAATCGATTCAGGAGTACCGCGACTCGGCCGGCGTCGATGAGGGGATGAACGGCCTGTCGACCCGCTTCGCGTTCAAGATCCTGTCGAAAGTCTTCAACTTCGATCCGCATGAAATCGCCGCCAACCCGGTGCACCTGCTCTATGTGCTGGAACAGCAGATCGAACAGGAGCAGTTCCAGGCCGAGACGCGCGAGCGCTATCTGCGCTACCTGAAGGAATACCTGGCACCGCGCTACATCGAATTCATCGGCAAGGAGATTCAGACCGCGTACCTGGAATCCTACAGCGAGTATGGCCAGAACATTTTCGACCGCTACGTGCTGTACGCAGACTTCTGGATTCAGGATCAGGAATACCGCGATCCGGAGACCGGCGAGATTCTCAACCGCGTGGCCCTGAACGAAGAACTGGAGAAAATCGAAAAACCGGCCGGCATCAGCAATCCGAAGGATTTCCGCAACGAGATCGTCAACTTCGTACTGCGCGCACGGGCCAACAACAACGGCAAGAACCCGACCTGGCTTAGCTACGAAAAACTGCGGGTGGTCATCGAGAAGAAAATGTTCTCGAACACCGAAGACCTGCTGCCGGTCATCAGCTTCAACGCCAAGGCCAGCAAGGAGGATCAACAAAAGCACAACGACTTCGTTACACGAATGGTCGAACGTGGCTACACCGACAAACAGGTACGGCTACTTTCCGAATGGTACCTACGGGTCCGGAAGTCGCAGTGAAGCAGTTGCAAGCTTCTAGCTGCAAGCTGCAAGAGAAAAGCGGGTGAGCCCCGATATCGGGAACTGACGGCGCATCGCTTGCAGCTTGAGGCTTACGACTTCAAGCTCCCCGGAGGGGCCTATGAGCTATGTAATCGACCGACGTCTCAATGGCAAGAACAAGAGCACGGTGAACCGTCAGCGCTTTCTGCGACGTTACCGTGACCACATCAAGAAGGCTGTCGAAGAGGCGGTCAGCCGGCGCTCCATTACCGATATGGAGCACGGCGAGCAGATCAGCATTCCCGGTCGCGACATCGATGAACCGGTACTTCACCATGGTCGCGGCGGCAAGCAGACGGTTGTTCATCCCGGCAACAAGGAATTCACCGCCGGCGAACACATCGCTCGCCCACCGGGAGGCGGCGGCGGACGTGGACCGGGCAAGGCCGGCAACTCTGGCGAGGGCATGGACGAGTTCGTCTTCCAGATCACTCAGGAAGAATTCCTCGAATTCATGTTCGAAGACCTCGAACTGCCCAACCTGGTCAAACGTAATCTGACCGGTACTGACACGTTCAAGACCGTTCGCGCGGGGATCAGTAACGAAGGTAATCCCTCACGCATCAACATCATCCGCACCCTGCGCTCAGCTCATGCGCGGCGCATCGCCCTGTCCGGCAGCAGCCGCGCAAAACTGCGTGAAGCCAAAGAAGAACTGGCGCGCCTCAAGCGCGAAGAGCCAGACAACTTCGGCGATATTCAGGAAATCGAGACAGAAATCGAGAAACTCAGCGCGCGCATCCATCGCGTGCCGTTTCTCGACACCTTTGACCTTAAATACAACTTGCTGGTCAAGCAGCCGAATCCGAGCTCCAAAGCGGTGATGTTCTGCCTGATGGACGTTTCCGGCTCCATGACCCAGGCGACCAAGGATATCGCCAAGCGCTTTTTCATCCTGCTGTATCTGTTTTTGAAACGAAACTACGACAAGATCGACGTAGTGTTCATCCGCCACCACACCAGCGCCCGTGAAGTCGACGAAGAGGAGTTTTTCTACTCCCGGGAAACCGGCGGCACCATCGTCTCCAGCGCCTTGAAAATGATGCAGGAGATCATGGCCGAGCGCTATCCGAGCAACGAGTGGAACATCTACGCAGCTCAGGCTTCCGACGGCGATAACTGGAACGACGACTCGCCGATCTGCCGCGACATCCTGATTAACCAGATCATGCCGTTTGTGCAGTACTACACTTATGTGGAAATCACCCCGCGCGAACATCAGGCCTTGTGGTACGAATACGAACGTATCGCCGAAGCCTTCTCTGACACATTTGCCCAACAGCAACTGGTCTCGGCCGGGGATATCTATCCGGTCTTCCGTGAACTCTTCCAGCGCAGGTTAGTGACATGACCGCCAAAGAGCAGAAGCGCCAACCCATTTCCACTGGCTCCGAATGGACATTCGAGCTGATCCAGACCTACGACCGCGAAATCGCCCGTATCGCGGCCGGCTATGCGCTGGATACCTACCCCAACCAGATCGAAGTGATCACCGCCGAGCAAATGATGGATGCGTACGCCTCGGTCGGCATGCCGCTGGGTTACCACCACTGGTCCTACGGCAAACACTTTCTCAGCACCGAAAAATCATACAGCCGCGGGCAGATGGGGCTGGCCTACGAGATCGTCATCAATTCCGATCCGTGCATCGCCTATCTGATGGAGGAAAACACCATTTGCATGCAGGCGCTGGTGGTGGCCCACGCCTGCTATGGCCACAACAGCTTCTTCAAGGGCAACTACCTGTTCCGCACCTGGACCGACGCCAGTTCAATCATCGATTATCTGGTGTTTGCCAAGCAGTACATCATGCAATGTGAAGAACGCCACGGCATTGATGCGGTGGAGGACCTGCTCGACTCCTGCCACGCCCTGATGAACTACGGCGTCGACCGCTACAAGCGCCCTTATCCGATTTCCGCCGAAGAAGAACGCCGGCGGCAGAAGGATCGCGAAGAACATCTGCAGAAGCAGATCAACGATCTGTGGCGCACCATTCCAAAAGGCGCGGACAAGTACAGCGACAAGGATAACGCCCGCTTCCCGGCCGAGCCGCAGGAAAACATCCTCTACTTCATCGAGAAACACGCGCCGTTGCTGGAGCCGTGGCAGCGAGAGATCGTGCGGATCGTGCGCAAGATCGCCCAGTATTTCTATCCGCAACGCCAGACTCAGGTAATGAACGAGGGCTGGGCGACGTTCTGGCACTACACATTGATGAACGACCTGTACGACGAGGGCCTGGTCACCGATGGCTTCATGATGGAATTTCTCACATCGCATACCAGCGTGGTATTCCAGCCAGGCTTCGACAGCCCCTACTACAACGGCATCAACCCCTACGCACTCGGCTTTGCCATGTACCGTGACATTCGCCGCATGTGCGAAGAACCCACGGAAGAAGACCGCCACTGGTTCCCTGAGATCGCCGGGACTGATTGGTTGTCGTCCATCAAGTTCGCCATGAGCAGCTTCAAGGACGAAAGCTTCATCCTTCAGTACCTGTCACCGAAGGTGATCCGCGATCTCAAGCTGTTCAGCATCCTCGATGACGATCAAAAGGACGATCTATTGGTGCCGGCGATTCATGACGAAACCGGTTACCGGATCATTCGAGAAACCCTGGCTGCGCAGTACAACCTCGGCAATCGTGAACCGAACGTGCAGATATACAGCATCGATCGTCGCGGCGACCGCTCGCTGACCCTGCGCCACCAGCAACACGATCGCAAACCGCTGGGCGACTCCACTGACGAGGTGCTCAAGCACTTGCATCGCTTGTGGGGCTTCGACATTCATCTGGAAACCCTGCAAGGCGACCAGATCATGAAAACCCATCACGTACCGCCACGCAGTGAACACAGCGAAGGGGATTACGGTCGACTCGACCTGGCCGTCATTCATCTTTGATCCGCTAGCGGCCTCCGAAAGTCCGACGCAAGGGTTATCCTGTCGGGCTAACGGAGGTTTTTTATGCAGATTTTCAAGGTTGGCGGTGCAGTACGTGATCGCTTGCTGGGCAAACCGGTCACCGATGTCGATTGGGTGGTCGTTGGCGCTACTACGGAAGAAATGCTCGCCAAGGGTTATCGCCCGGTTGGCGCAGATTTCCCGGTGTTTCTTCACCCAAAAAGCGGCGAGGAATACGCCCTGGCCCGCACTGAGCGCAAAAGCGGTCGTGGCTACGGCGGTTTTACTTTTCACGCCAGCCCCGAAGTCACACTTGAAGAAGACCTGATCCGCCGTGACCTGACCATCAACGCCATGGCCGAGGACGATCAGCAAAATCTGACCGATCCTTACCATGGCCAGCGCGATCTGGAGGCTCGAGTTCTGCGCCACGTTTCTCCGGCGTTCGCCGAAGATCCACTCCGTGTACTGCGCGTTGCACGCTTCGCTGCCCGATACGCCGAACTGGGTTTCAGCGTTGCGCCCGAGACCCTGGAGCTGATGAGTCAGCTCAGCGATTCCGGCGAACTGGAGGCGCTGACGGCTGAACGCAGCTGGAAAGAAATCTCCCGGGCACTGATGGAAAATCAGCCACAGGTGTTCATTGAGGTGCTGCGCGAATGCGGCGCTTTGAAGGTGCTGATGCCGGAAGTCAACGCGCTGTTTGGCGTACCGCAACCGGAAATTCATCACCCGGAAATCGATAGCGGCATTCACACGTTGAGCGTGCTGGAGCAATCAGCGCTGCACAAGCAACCACTGACCGTGCGCTGGGCCTGCCTGCTGCACGACCTCGGCAAAGGCCTGACCCCTGAAGAAGAATGGCCGCGGCACATTGCCCACGAGCACAAAGGGCTGAAGTTGATCAAAGCCGTCAACGCGCGGTTCAAGGCGCCGAAAGATTGCCAGGAACTGGCCCTGCTGGTTGGCCAGTATCACACCCATGGCCACCGCGCCCTGGAGTTGAAAGCATCGACATTGCTGGAGTTACTGCAGAGTTTTGACGTGTATCGCCGACCGCAGCGTTTTGAGGAGTTCATTGCCGCCTGCGAGATGGATGCGCGAGGCCGTAAAGGGCTGGAGCAGCGCAGTTATCCACAGGCCGATTACCT
This sequence comes from Pseudomonas sp. NPDC087615, assembly GCF_044743445.1. Lineage (NCBI taxonomy): Bacteria > Pseudomonadati > Pseudomonadota > Gammaproteobacteria > Pseudomonadales > Pseudomonadaceae > Pseudomonas > Pseudomonas sp. NPDC087615. The sequence continues at coordinate 47,766 of NZ_JBIUWM010000041.1, forward strand.
GCGTGGCGCCGCAACGGTGGCGCGAGGTGTGGCGGTGCAACCGTTGCTCGAGAAGGGATTCAAGGGCCCGGAACTGGGCGAGGCGCTCAAGCGCGAGCGGCTCAAGGCTTTGAAGGCTTACAAGCAAGCTTCGGCCTGCTGAAAAGCTTCGCGAGCAAGCCAGCGCTCACAGGGAACATGCGCTCCAATGCGGGCGCTGACTTGCTCGCGAAGGTGTCAGTCAGGTCAACACAGAACTGAAGGGGTCAATTGCTCACCCCGCCACTCAAACCTCACGGGCGCCAACACCTGATCAATCTGTGCCTCAGCCCACAACGTCGCGAAGCTTTTTCCCACACCCGGATGCACGCGATCCGGGGCAATCAACGACAACGGCCACAACACGAAGGCATTTTTCAAGATTTCGGTTCGGGGCAGCACCAGCCCGTCGAAATTGCCCGCCAGATCGCCGTACAGCAGTACGTCGATATCCAGCGGCAAACCCCTGCGATCCGGGGCATAACGGCCGTTATCGGCCTCAATGAATTTCAACCGGCGATCCAGCTCCATCAACGGCAAATCGGTAAACGCCGAGACCACGAAATTGAAGAACGGCCCGCTCTTGATTCCCACCGGCTGGCTCTCGAACACCGCCGAACAGCGGATATCCACCAGAAACGTGGCCAGCGCATCAAGACCGGCGCGCAAATGGGTTTCGCGCTCGATATTGCTACCGAGCCCGAGATAGACCTGAGTCAGCGACATCCGCGCTCGATCTCCACGCCCACTCCGCCTTTGGCGGCCGGTACAGCGCCAGGCTTGGTCAGCTTCAGACGCACCCAAGTGATCTTGAATTCAGTCATAAGCACTTCGACCAGACGCTCGGCAAAGGTCTCGACCAATTGGAACTGCGCCTGCTCGGCAAACGCCTGAATGCGCGTGGAAACGCTGGCGTAGTCGAGCGCCAGGGTCAGGTCGTCACCGGCGGCGGCCGGGCGATTGTCCCAGGCGAAGCTCAGATCAAGACGCAGGCACTGTCGGATGCCGCGCTCCCAGTCGTAGGCACCGATGACGGTGTCAACTTCCAGGCCTCGATAAATACTCTGTCCAAGCACTTTTCTCCGCTGCACGACAAGGGCGCAATGCGCCGTTAGAATCAGGGCGTCCTCGCCCGGAATAGTTAGCATGTTTTGGTTACTGGCGACTCTCGCCTACCTGCTCGGCTCGCTGTCCTTCGCCATTTTGCTCAGCCGCCTGACCGGAAACCCGGATCCGCGAATGAGTGGCTCGGGTAATGCCGGCGCCACCAACATGCTGCGCCTGGCCGGTCGCAAACTGGCGATCCTGACCCTGCTGGGTGATCTGTGCAAAGGCCTGCTGCCGGTGCTGATCGCGTCGGTAGCAGGCCTATCGCTGCAAGACCAGGCCTGGATCGGCGTGTGTGCCGTGATCGGTCACCTGTTCCCGCTGTATTTCCGTTTTCGCGGCGGCAAAGGTGTCGCCACCGCTGCCGGCATGCTGCTGGGCCTGTATCCGCCCGCGGCCCTGCTGGCGGTGTGCGCCTGGCTGCTGACGTTCTACCTGACCCGTACCAGCTCGCTGGCAGCCCTGATTGCGACACCGCTGACCCTGCCGTTACTTGCCTGGCAAGAACCGGAGGCGCTGTTGCCGATGAGCGCATTGACACTGCTCATCGTCTGGCGCCACCGCGGCAATCTACGCGACCTGTTTGCCGGGCGCGAACGGCATTTCTAAATACCGTTCATGAGCGACGCTCATTACAACGCCGACAACTGCTCCATCGGCCAGCGCGCCTGCACGCTGATAGCCAGGCTTTCCTGCTGACCAGCCTGTAAACGCTGGCAACCGGCAAACGCGATCATCGCGCCATTGTCGGTGCAGAACTCGGGACGGGCGTAAAACACATCGCCCCTCATATCGCCGAGCATTTTCTCCAGCGAAACTCGCAATGCCTTGTTGGCGCTGACGCCACCGGCGATGACCAGACGCTTCATGCCGGCCTGTTTCAGGGCACGCTTGCACTTGATGGTCAAAGTCTCCACCACGGCCTGCTGGAACGCCAGCGCGATGTCGCAACGGGCTTGTTCGTTGTCGTCCCCGACGCTGACGCATTGCTGCCAGGTATTGAGGGCGAAGGTTTTCAGACCACTGAAGCTGAAATCAAGCCCTGGGCGATCGCACATCGGACGCGGAAAGGTAAAACGTCCTGCAACGCCCTTCTCCGCCAGCTTGGCGATTTCCGGCCCGCCCGGGTAATTGAGACCCATCATTTTCGCGGTTTTGTCGAAAGCTTCGCCGGCGGCGTCATCAAGGGTCTCGCCGAGCAGGCTGTATTGGCCAATGCCATCGACCTGAACCAGCTGCGTATGACCACCGGAGACCAACAAAGCGACGAACGGGAATTGCGGCGGTTTCGGCTCCAGCATCGGCGCCAGCAAATGGCCTTCCATGTGGTGCACACCCAGCGCCGGAATGCCCCAGGCAAAGGCCAGCGCTTGTGCGCAAGAAGCGCCGACCAGTAGCGCACCCACCAGGCCAGGACCCGCGGTATAAGCGATCGCATCGATCTCGGTGGGCACGCAGTCAGCCTCGGCCAACACCTGACGAATCAAGGGCAGCATGCGTTTGACGTGATCACGCGAGGCCAGCTCAGGTACCACACCGCCATAGGCACGATGCAAGTCGATCTGACTGAACAATGCGTCGGCCAGCAAGCCGCGTTCACTGTCATATAATGCGACGCCGGTTTCGTCGCAGGAGGTTTCTAATCCCAGTACTAGCATGGGTTTGCGCCTTGTTTAGGCTGAATTCGAAGGCGCGCATAATAGTCGCCGCGTGATGCCCCGACCAGCGGTTTTCGATCAGAGGCTTTGCATTCCA